>JARKPC010000079.1 GCA_029975435.1 Propionivibrio sp.
GGTCGCGCGGTGATGCCTGCGACCACGGGATCGTCCACGGGTTGCTTCATGGCGGCGATCGCCTGCGGATCTGGCCTGCGCGGTTGGGGGATGGGCTTCATTTCGGGCTCTCGATCCCCAGCTGGTCGGCTAGCGCAGCGACTGCGGACATGACCTCCAGACCCGCTCCTTCGCGCGGGACCGGCAACCTGTTCGTTGCGGCGACGCTGACGATCTCCCGGTCCGGAATTGGCGGATTCAGCAGCCACTCCCGGTAGTCCGCCGTGAGCACCTCCAAGTGAGCGCGTCGATCAACTCGGGTCGGTGTCCACCGATTCACGACAATGCCGGCCAACTCCAGGCGCGGGTTGTAGAGAGTGCGGACTGACGCGATGGTCTGCACCATCTCAGCGACCGCATTGACGCTCGACGAGCGTGGCTCGGTCACGATCAGTGCCATCGAAGCAGCCGTCAGCGCGTTCACCGTCAACATGTCCAACGACGGCGGACAATCGATGAGGACCGCGACATAGCCGTCGGGGAGGGCGGCGATCGCATCGCGCAGGCGTGACTCGCGCCCCAGGCTTTGATCTAGGCCTCGATCTACTAGGCCACGCTCGGCAGGAATCACATCCACAGCACCCCAGGCAGCTGCCGCAGGAGTGATCGCCAGCCGCAGATTGGCAGGCCTGCCCGGCGCGAGCAGATCAGCCAGCGTCACACGGACGGCGCGCTCAATGCCGAGGATCGTTGACGCATTCGCCTGGGGGTCGGCGTCAATCACCAGAACCCTGCCTCGAGCAGACAACACACTCGCCAACGCTGTCGTCAACGCGGTCTTACCCACGCCGCCCTTCTGGTTGCAGATCGCCACCACCGGTGTCATCGCGTCCTCCCTCATATGCCTTCACAGGTAATGAGTGCGCCCAGACGACCGGACCGACGATTATCAACAGAGTCTTTTTCGGACGAGACCATCTGCCGCACCCGCCAGCAGGGCCGTAGCCGCCAGCATGGGTGATGTGGGAATTCCTGGGCACGCGCGACAGAACGATCGGGCCGACCGGTCCTCCGCCATCGCGTCATACGGCGGATGGACGCCAAATGTGCTGGAGAACCCCAGAGCGGCGTTCAAGTCGGGAATGGCGACAGATGTGGGATGACCTGTTGGTTGGTATGCGCATCCGAACGAAGCGCTTCTCGAGTGTGAGGTGCCAGTCAGGTCATGGTGGCTATAGCCTGGTATCTACAGTCGCAGAGAGTTCCTGGATGCTGAAGGCCAAGCCGGTTAGGCTGGCGCATGTAACGTCGCAAGCGCCCCGCCATCTCGATTGGCGTTTCGGGTTGGCAGTATGGTCTCCGAGATCAGCATGCCCCCGGCCTGACCAGCAACACGGGTACCAGCACTGTCATGGCGCAGTTGGGGATGCTTTCTTGCTCGGCACAACTACGAGCTTGACACTCGTCTTATCCCAAGCTAAAAAGCACTCTCACCGGCTACGACTCGGACCCAGCGCTTACCTCATGAGTGCAAGACAAAGTCCTCTGCGTTGATCATGCTTCGTCCCAATGGGCCGAGCCGGCTATTCCGAGCCATCCGAGCATGTCGCCGAACGGCGTGCCACCTAGCCTGTTCTTG
>JARKPC010000045.1 GCA_029975435.1 Propionivibrio sp.
GCCGGCCACGGTCACACAGAATGCGCGCGCGTACTCCCTGCTGAGGACGATCTTGAATAGCGCGGTCGAGGACGGCTATCTGCCCGTGAACCCGTGTCACGTGCGGGGTGCCGGCAATGTCCGCCGGGCACACAAGATCACGCCGTTGACCATCGACGAATTGGCGGTGCTCGTGGAAGAGATGCCTGAACGCCATCGTCTGCTGGTGCTGCTCGCCGCCTGGTGTTCATTGAGATTCGGGGAACTCGCCGAGCTACGCCGCAAGGATGTCGACCTGACGAACATGAGGATCAAGATCCGGCGAGGCGTTACCCGAGCCGACCACGAAATCGTCATCGACACCCCGAAGTCGGAGGCCGGTTCCCGTGATGTCGCGATCCCACCACACCTCAAAGACACGATCAAGAATCACCTCGATCGGTTCGCCCAAACCGGACGCGAAGGACTGGTGTTCCCGAGCGTTCGCGGTGGCACCCTCGCCACATCCACGGTCTACGGCCGCGCCCCGACAGCAAAGAAGGTGCGCGGACAGAAGACGCACTACGTCGGCGGTTGGGGCTTCTACCGCGCCCGGGTTCTGGCTGGCCACCCCACGATGCACTTCCACGATCTGAGACACACCGGCGCGGTGTTGTCTGCGCAGACCGGCGCCACCCTCGCCGAACTCATGAACCGCCTCGGACACTCCACACCTGGCGCCGCGCTGCTCTACCAACACGCCGCGCGAGACCGAGACGCCGAGATCGCCAAACGACTGTCAGACCTAGCGAACGGAGACAAGTTATGACCACAGATAGCAGTCACACTGAACCGACCTTTCTGGTGAAGATCGGCGGGAAGCGCATCCGAGGAACCAACCGGGACTTGATGAAGCGTTTACGCACGCTCCCGTTTAAAACGCGGGCCCTGATCGTCTGCAACAATATGGGCCCGAACCGCCAGTTCGTTCTGGCCGCTGTCGGTTTATGGCAAAGGTACCCGATGACAAGCATGCACCCTGGCCTACGGGCAATGACCGAGCAGTGCTTCGCCGGATTCGAGCTCGGCACCGATTGGGAAGTTGATTGCCGCTGCTCTGTCGGACGGCATCTCATCAACGGCGCCAAACTCGCCCAGTGTGTAGACACTCTGGGCAAGCCTCACAGACCCGACAAGCCGGCGCGAATCGATGTGAAGAGGGTCGTCCGACCGTAACGTAGACGGAAAACTGCCCACGTGTGCTAGCATTTGCACAGCGGCGACATGCTGCACTCGAATTGCATAGGTGCCACTGGCGAAAGCCTTCCGGACGTCCCGGTTAGACGTCATTGCGTATTGGCTGCGCGCTAACGACAAGGAGTCGTTGCACAGCCATGTCAGCACATACTCAAGAGTTTCTGGGCATCTCCGCAGCCAGTGAATATATGGGAGTGTCGCCCGACACCATCCGCCGACGCGTCTCGGATGGCACCATTCCTGCCAGCCGCCTCGGCCGCAAGATTCTGATCCGCCGCGGTGATCTGGACGCCGCGTTGCGGCCTATTCCCTCCGCTAAGACCTGGGCGATCGTCTGATGTGCCCGTACGAAAGCCGCCCTGAGGAATCCTTCAGGGCGGCTAGCAAAGCGTTTGGCGGCGCTGATGGAATTGTATCAAGGCTTCGAGTTGTACCTGCGGTTGCCCGTATCCGTCTCGACCGGGCCGACGACACGGGCCGAGCGATCCAGTCCGCCGCCAGCTATCCGCCGGGCACACGTGTCGTCTTGGTCGTTGCGCCGCGTCAGCGGGTCGTCCTAGCCGTCGAAGATCTGCGTGAGCGCGGACAACACTTAGGTCGAGTCGACGTCGAATGCACCGATTCCACCACGTTGATGGTTTGGCGTGA
>JARKPC010000091.1 GCA_029975435.1 Propionivibrio sp.
CGGCCGTTGGTGCGCTTGGCAATTTCGTCACCGAACGTGGTCACGCCCACTCCATAGTGCGAGTCGATGGTGTTCGTCCAGCCAATCTTGAACACCGTCTGCGCCTGCGCCGCCGCCGTCAGCCCAAAACCCAGCGCCACCATCAACCCTGCTGCTGCTATCCGTGTTGCTTTCATCTGTCTTTCCCTCACTAAAAATGCCAGCCCCGCTTCCAGACAACTCCGCCTGAAATACTCAGCCAGCGATGAACAGCTCTGGTGAAATTTCGGTTTCTCCTTGGGGACGCTGCATTCGGCGCCACCTCTTATTAAAGTTGTCATACAACATTACATGTGATAACATGACTAAGTAAAGCACAGATAAAAAACATTTACAACACTCGTAAAGAAAAAAATCTGGAGGGCAAAACCGTGAAATCCACACCCGAGTTCAAGGTCGAACGGATAACCACGACAGGAACCCTGACCGACAGGGTTTTTGATGCGTTGAAACAACTGATCAACGGCGAAGACTTCCAGCCCGGTTCCCGGCTGCCCTCCGAACTGAAGATGGCCAGCCGTTTCGGCGTGAGCCGGACGGTCATCCGGGAGGCCGTCTCGCGCCTGAAGTCGGAAGGACTGGTGGAATCGCGTCAGGGAAGCGGCGTATTCGTGCGCGATCGCAACATGCACGCCCCGTTTCGCATCGACCCCAGCATCATGGACTCGGTCCAGTCGGTGCTGCAGGTCGTCGAACTGCGTCTTTCTCTTGAAGGAGAGATTGCCGCGCTGGCGGCGAAGCGCCGCACGCGTGAGCAGATGGTGGCAATCAAGCATGCGCTGAAGCAGATCGAACTCGACGAACAAGCGGGAAAAGACGGCGTGGAAGCCGACATCGTATTTCACCGCAGCATCGCCGAAGCCACCGGCAATCCGCACTTCCTTGCCCTGATCGAATTCCTGTTCAACTTCCTGATCAAGGCCACGCTGATCACGCGCAGCTACGAAGCGACCAAGGCTGCCTTGTCTCAACAGGTCAAGGAGGAACACCTGCGCATCGTCGACGCCATCTCACGCCAGGATCCTGAAGCCGCGCGCCTGGCTGCCCGCCAGCACATGGAGGGCGCTTCACGCCGCCTGGGCTCGGTCGACCTCAAACGGTTTATCGCGCAAAGCGAAAGCCAGGACAGTCATTGACCACCGCGTTCGGAGACAGCAGTTCGAACGCCCTTCGCCGCATGTGGCAAAGGGCAGGATCGGCATAGGGGGCGGCCAATGTCGGTCGCACCCCTGCCACACCACCCGGCATGCGGGTCCGCACCGGGCGGTTCGAGAAGTTGAGGTTATGAGAGCCGAGGCACGCCGAGTTTGTCGAAATAGGCGATATTGAGCAC
>JARKPC010000094.1 GCA_029975435.1 Propionivibrio sp.
ACTTCTTCCATCGCGTTGGTCTCGACTACGTGAGCTGCTCGCCGTTCCGCGTGCCGATCGCTCGCCTGGCGGCTGCTCAGGCGGCCATCCAGAACGCCAAGTAAGCGAAGCTTCAGTCAGGACGAAAGTTTAAAAGCCCGCCAGTTCGATGAACTGGCGGGCTTTGTTTTGGGCGTTTGAAAAAAAAACGGGAAGCCTTGTTCGCTCAGGCCGGCAACGGCGTCGGAGCGGTCGGCGCAAGGCCTGTTTCGAGATAGACCCGGCAGCGCTCCAGATATTCCCTGGTGCTCTTGGGCATCGGCGTGCGTGCGCGGGTGATGAAGAAGATCAGGTCGCGTCCGGCGCGAATCAGCTGAAGGCCGTCCGAAATGCTGTGACCGTCGGACAGGTTGTTGGCCGATTCCGCCGTTTCGTCGGGTGCGAAATTAGCCAGCCGTTCGGCGGCGGTGACCAGTTGCGGCCAGACGTCGAAGATGTTCGGGTCGGTGCGCAGGGTTTCCGTCTTGATGCGCGCCGCGCGGGCGAAGGCCCGGATCAGCGGTTCGATTTGGGCGAAAGCCGGGATTTTCGTGAAAGTGCCGACCATCGTGTCGGCAATCTTGTCGATGTCGCGCTTGGTCTGCCCGATCTTAATGTAGCGGCTTTCGTAGAATTCCTCGATCGGTGCGGTGAAGGCGCGGAACGGCTCACCCCACAGCTCGTCGATGCCTTCTTCGCCGCTGCGATGCAGGACGAAACGACCGAGTTCCATGGCTTCGAGCAGGCACCGCCCACATTCGCGCATCAGGGCGTCGCTGCTCTTGATTTCCACCCCGGAAGCTTGCAGTTCGACGAGGTTGCGGAAAATGTCGGTGGCCCGGTTGAACAGCGATCCGGCGAGCATCCCGGCCTTGACGCGTCTCAGCGCCGGGTCGGTTTCCTCTTCATAGCTCTTGCGTGCTTCCGACAGTCGCGTGCCCGGGATGTTCAGCCCATGCTCGGTATGGTTGAACAGGCGGCGGGTCAGCGCCTCAATCAGCCGCTTCTTGGCTTCCAGCGAGTTGGCCGGTGTCGGATAGGTCTTGATCCAGTACCCGTCGTAGAAAACGCGTTCGCGCCCGTCGAGGATGCGCCGCGTTCCTTCCGGCGGGCACTCTTCGGGAAGCAGGTTCTTTTGTGACAGATCGTTGTTCATGATTCTTGCCGTCCCAGAGTGGTCGGAAGGATTGTTTTGGCCCATGGGCAAATGTGGGCGGATTTTACTTGCAATGAACGGAATCGATCAGGATTTCTTGCTTCGACTGTGGCAATCCGAAAAAGTTGTTGCGCCGGCAAGACACCGCGAAACCGAGGCAGCCGGGGTTCAAGCCTCTTGCGATGCGAACGTTCGCCGCCGTTGCCGCAGTTCCATCATCTCGTTGAGGATCAGGGCTCCGATGACCATCGCTCCTCCGGTCAGAGTGGCAGAGGAAGGCTGCTCACCGGCGCCGAGCCACGCCCAGGTGACGCCGAACAGGACCTCCAGCAACCCGAGCAATGCGATCTCCGCGGCCGGCAACTCGCGCGACAGACGCACTACCAGCAGACATGGGATGGCCAGCTGCACCACGCCGAGGATGGCCAGCAGGCCGAGGTCGTGCGTGGAAGCCTGCGGGGGCCAGGCCAGCGGCAAGGTGGCGAAGGCGGACAGCAGGGCGCCGACGAGGATCGCCGGGAGCATGTCCGGCAGCGGACCGGATTCGGCGGAGGCTTTCCGACTCGACACCGATTGCAGCAACGTCCAGTTGACCGCCGCCGCCAGGGGTACGGCGAGCGCCACCAGCGTTCCGGTCAGCGAAACGCCTGCCGCGGCTTCGTTTCCGAACATCCACGCGATACCGGCACAGCCCAGGGCGATCGCCAGCCAGGTGCGAAAGGGCAGGCGGTGCCTGAGGAAGAGGCGGGCGAAAAGCGCAGTGACCAACGGTCCGATGGCCAGTGTTACCAGCACGTTGGCGACCGTGGTCAACGTCAGCGCGATCATGAATGCGGTGTACATGATTCCCCAGCACACGCTTGACACCCATACCGGCCAGCGAGCCTGCGCCAGGCTGCGCCAGAACATCGGGCCGCGCATGGCGACCAGGGCGGTAAGCAGACCCATGGCGTTGAACAGGCTGCGCCAGAAATTGACTTCGAAACTGCGCGCCGCGTCGAGATGGCGGGTGACGACGCCGGCAATGCTCCACATCAGGGTGACAACAATCATCAGGGCTACGGCGCGGCGGTGGGTCATTGGGCGAGCGTTGGCTGTCGGGCAAGACTGGAAGTATCGGCGAGCACGCGGCCGCTGGTCAAATCTTCATGGGGTTTTGCGCCAGTCCGAGCGCGATTGCCCACATCACCAAGGCGATGCCTCCGTCGAGAATGCGCCAGGAAAGCGGCCGGGCGAACAGGGGGCGCAACGTCCTGGCTCCGTAAGCGAGCAGGAAGAACCATAAGACGCTGGCCAGGGCGGCGCCGGCGCCGAAATGCCAACGGCCGTGACTGCCGTGCTGGTTGGCCAGCGAGCCGAGGAGTATCACCGTGTCGAGATAAACGTGGGGATTCAGGAAGGTCAGTGCCAGACAGACTGCGATGGATGCCAGAAGCGGCATCGAGAGGGCTTCGTCCGCGCCCAGACACTCGCCTTTCCACGCGCGACGCGCGGCAAGCAGGCCATAAGCCGCCAGGAAGGCGGCGCCGCTCCAGCGTGCGATTTCCAGCAACGCCGGGATTCCTGTCGCGGCGACGCCGAATCCGTAGATGCCAGCGGCGATCAGCAGTGCGTCCGAGAGCGCGCAGATCAGCGCAATGGGCAACCGGTGCCGGCGCAGAAGTCCCTGCCGCAGGACGAACGCGTTCTGGGCTCCGATGGCGACGATCAGGGACAGGCCGGTGAAGAATCCGGTAGTGAGCGCGGCGGACACGGTCTTTCTCCTGGTAAAAATTGCTGACGTCGTCGCAGGATAGGTGTTCGCGCTAGAATTGAAAAACTAAAGTTATCCCGATTTTTTCACAAAAGCAGGCGAATCTCGTTTAACCCATTGATACAATTGGGGTTACGCCAATAACACTTTGTAAGAAGCCTAAACGAGACCGACCATGGAGAATTCTACCCCGACCCAGCTTCGTTTTCCCGCCAGC
>JARKPC010000096.1 GCA_029975435.1 Propionivibrio sp.
TTTATGAACATCCAGCCCAACGTACTTGTTAAACTCATTCATGGCCTGCCCCCTCAATTTCGGCTCTGCGCCTCAGGTTGAAAAGCCTCAAGCGTAATCCGCGCTGCTTGAGGTGCGGCAGGTCAATACATGATGTCTAAACCCCTCCCATCAGAGAGGGATTAATTTGACCATAGGAGTTTTCCTACCCCGGTCGGAAAACTCCGCCCATTCAAAAAGGCGCGGGATCCGCCAGATCGTGCGCCACGGCGTAGCGAATGAGTTCCGCGGCGCTGGAGAGATTCATCTTCTGCAGGATGTGGGTCTTGTGGGTGCTGATGGTCTTCACGCTCAGAGACAGTTCGGCGGCGATCTCGGTCAGGGTCCGCCCCATGACCAGCATGTTGAAGATCTGGTATTCCCTGTCCGAGAGCAGGTTATGCGGCTGTGGCTTGTCGCTGGGACGTATCCCGCGCACCATGAGTTCCGCAACCTTGTCGCTGATGTGCACACCCCCCTTGGCCACCCGACGGATCGCGGCAACCAGCAATTCACTGTCGCTTTCCTTGGTGATGTATCCCTGCGCCCCGGCCTTCAGCGCACGTACGGCGTACTGTTCTTCCTGGTGCATGCTGAGAACCAGAATGGGCAGTTCCGGACACTCTTCCTTGGCCATCCGGATGAGATCCAGCCCATTGCGGCCGGGCATCGAAATGTCGAGGACCAGCACGTCCCAATCCTGCTCGCGCACCTTCTGCAGGACGTCGAGGCCGTTGGCCGCTTCGCCGGCAACGACGAGATCGTCCGTATCCGCCAGTATCTGCCTCAATCCGTCACGGATGATGGCATGGTCGTCAGCGAGCAGTACCTTCAGTTTTTCCATGGTCGACCTCAGTGTGTGGGACAGGCAGGGATGGCAACTTCGATCGTCGTTCCCCGGCCAGGCGCCGAGACCACCGAAAATCTGCCGCCGAGATTGCGGGCGCGCTCGCGCATTCCCGCCAAGCCGATGTGTTTGCTGCTTCCGTGTCTCGGAGCGAACCCCAAACCGTCATCACGGACATCGAGTATCCACTCGTTTTCAGCAAATCTCAGCTGCACGGCAACGTGCGCCGCTTCGGCGTGTCGCGCGACATTGGTCAGCGATTCCTGCAGGATGCGAAACAGCGCAGAGGCCACCGCATCTCCTGGCGCCGGTTCGGTCTCCGGCAAGGACAGACCGACATGCAGGCCGGTTCGTTCCCGAAACTGATCGACATACCACGCCGCGGCCGCGCCGAAGCCCAGATCGTCGAGCACCAGCGGCCGCAGTTCCGAAGAAATGCGGCGTACCGTGGCAATCGTCTGGTCGATTTGCCCCTTGACCGAAGCGACCTTGTCGACCAGCACGTCCTGCCCGGGTTGCAGACGCCCGCCCAGCCAGGAAACTTCCATGCGGATCCCGGTCAGCAACTGCCCGAGTTCGTCATGCAATTCGCGGGCAATCCTCGCCCGTTCCTCTTCGCGGTAATTCTGCAGGCTGGCGGAAAGCGACTGAATCTGCCGATTGGTTTCGCGCAGTGCGATTTCCGCTCGCCTGCGCTCGGTCAGGTCGCGGAAGATTGCCGTGAGCCGCCTTTCACCGCGCAACGCGGACGTCGACAGGCTCAATTCGAGCGGCGCCTCCTGGCCCGGCCTTTCCAGCTCTACGACACAAAGCGGGTCGGCCCCGTTCGCGGAAACCCAGCCGTCATCCAGCCGATTCTGGAGTTCGCGGAATTGCTCCGGCCTGAAGCAGCGCGACAGCGCTGAGTCGAGTTCGCGACCGATGACATCGTCGCCCTTCACATTGAAGACTCTTTCTGCCGCGCGATTGAACAGAACGATCCGATTCGCCTGGTCGATCGTCACAATGGCGTCCTTGGCCGAGTGCACCATATCGCGCAGTTGTTCGTCGCTTTCCTTCAGCGCGGCTTCGAGAACGCCCTTGCGTACCAGATTCCTGCCCAGCAGGAAGGCCGTCCCCAGCACCACGAGCAGCATCACCGCCGCACCGCTGACGACGGGCCGCATGATGCGTCGCCATGGCGTGAGCGCCTCGAACTCATCGACCGCAACCCGGATCGCCAACGGGAACTCCCCCGCTCGCCGGTAGGCAACGAGGCGCAGCCCGTCGGCGAATTGTTCTTCGGCTTCGACGATATTTCCCAGCGGCAGGGTGTGCACATCCTTGCGGCGGCCTTTCGTGCCGGGCGCTTCGCCGAACCCCAGTTCGTCGTGCGGCTTTCCGGCCATCAGGAAGCCATCGAGATCCAGCAACTGGATTCGGCTGACGAAGTCCAGCTTGACGCTTTCGTAGAGCGCCTCGAAATGCTCGAGATTGATCGCCGCGACAACCACGCCGCGGAAACGGCCGTCCGGGTAGGCCAGACGGGTACTGACGTAAAACGTCCATTCACCATCGACCCGCGCAATTTCCGGTGCGCTGATGAACAGCACGTCCTTTCCGGCGTTCACCACCTGGCGGAAGAACGATCGGGAACTGACATCCAGGCGCGGAATGAAATCCGGGCGGGACGAATTGACGCCACGTCCGAGTTCGTCGACAAGAAAAATGGATTTCACTTGCGGCAGGCTGGCGCTGCGTGCCTGCAACAGGAACCGCACCAGTTCGTCGTCGAGGTTCAGGCGGATCCCGACGTTGTCGGACAGACGCTCATCGATTCCTCGCAGCGTCAGCGACACGCCTTCGAACGTCCGTGTCGTCTGCTCCGACAGTATCCGGGTCAACGTAACGACCTCCCCCTTGGCGTGAGAGATCTCTTCGCTGCGCAGTTCCAGCAGCAAGACGGACGTCGAAATCGCCGTCGCCAGAGCCATCACGCAGGCGAGCGAAAATACCGCGCCCACCGAAGGAAATTGCTGTAGAAACTGCTTGAACCCCGCGAACCGGAACACCCTGACCTCCCGAACATACGGACAGCCGGCAAAGGACAAGACCAGTTCCTTTCCGGTTCATTGTGCGAAATATCATAGCGCCCGAAAATGCGTTTCTTTCGTTTTATTTGACTCAGGTCAATCCCCCGCTAAACTCGCCCCTGCACAATTCAACTACTCCGTTCAATCACGTTCCATGCTCGAAATCTCGAATCTTGAGTGCATCCGCGGCGACCGGCGCCTGTTCGCCGGGGTTGGCTTTCGCCTGGAGGAGGGGGAATTGCTCTCCCTGCAGGGCAGCAACGGCTCCGGCAAGACCAGTCTGCTGCGCATGCTGTGCGGCCTGCTGCCGCCGGCAGCGGGCGAAATCCTTTGGCGCGGTCAGCCCATCGGCAAGCTCGGCGAGGACTACCGGCGCGAACTATGCTTCCTCGGCCACCACAACGCCATCAAGGAAGAGCTGACACCGCTGGAAAACCTGATGACCTCGGCGGTACTGGCTGACGAGCCGCTGGAAGAAGGCCAGGCTCTGGACGCCCTGGAGATGCTCGGTCTGGCCGGGCGCGAGGACCTGGCCTGCCGCTACCTGTCGCAAGGGCAGAAACGGCGAGTGGCGCTGGCGCGGATGGTTAACGAACGGCGCCCGTTGTGGCTGCTCGACGAACCGTTCGTGGCGCTCGACGCAGCCGCCGTCGAGTGCGTGGCCAGCCTGATCGGCGCCCATCTGCAGCGCGGCGGCCTGGCCGTGCTGACCACCCACCAACCCGTCGAGATTGCTGCCGGAACTGTTCGCCAGTTAGTGCTTACTCCCAGGACAGCGCCATGCTGACGCCAATTTTGGCCATCATCGTGCGCGATCTGCGGCTGGCATTGCGGCGGCGGGCGGACATCACCTCCGTACTGTTCTTCTTCATCATCGTGGTCAGCCTGTTCCCGCTCGGCATCGGCCCGGAGCCGGAACAACTGCGCAAGCTGGCTCCCGGCGTGCTGTGGGTCGCCGCCCTGCTGGCCACCATGCTGTCGCTGCCGCGCCTGTTCGCCGACGACTACCGCGACGGCACCCTTGAGCAACTGGCGCTGACCCCCCAGCCGCTCGGCCTGATCGTACTCGGCAAGGTCTGCGCACACTGGCTGATTTCGGGGCTGCCGCTGACTCTGCTGGCGCCGGTGCTGGGCATCCAGTTCGACCTGTCCGGCGACGCCCTGTGGATCCTGACTTGCTCGCTGCTCATCGGCACCCCGGCGCTGTCCGGCATCGGCGCCATCGGCGCGGCACTGACGCTCGGCGTGCGCGGCAGCGGCGTGCTCGTATCGCTGCTGATTCTGCCGCTATATATTCCAGTGCTAATATTCGGCGCCGGGGCGGTCGACGCAACCTTGACCGGAACCGGGGCGCAAGCCCATCTGTCCCTGCTGGCGGCACTCGCGCTGGCCGGCGTGTTCTTCGCCCCGTGGCCGACGGCGGCCGCCTTACGAATTGCCCTGGAATGAGTGAATGAGCGACAGAATGATCAACTGGTACCGATTCGCCGGCCCGCAAGCTTTCTACCCTCTGGCCGGCAAGATGATTCCGTGGTTCTGGACCCTGGCGGCGATCTTCGGCATTGCCGGCCTCTATGTCGGGTTTCTTGTCGCCCCCACGGATGCGCAACAGGGCGAAGGCTACCGCATCATCTTCCTGCATGTGCCGGCCTCGTGGATGTCGATGTTCATCTATCTGGTCATGGCCTTCTGGGCCGGGCTCGGTCTGGCCTTCAACTTCCGCCTCTCGGGCATGATGGCGCAGGCGCTGGCGCCGACCGGGGCCATGTTCGCCTTTCTTTCGCTGTGGACCGGCGCGCTGTGGGGCAAGCCGATGTGGGGCACGTGGTGGGTATGGGACGCGCGCCTGACTTCGGAGCTGATCCTGCTGTTCCTCTACGTCGGCTTCATCGCCCTGCAGTCGGCCATCGACGATCCGCGCCGGGCCGACAAGGCCGGCGCCATTCTGGCGCTGGTCGGCGTGGTGAACGTTCCGATCATCTATTTCTCGGTCAAGTGGTGGAACACGCTGCATCAAGGCTCGACAGTCAACCTGGCCAAGTCGTCGATGGCCACGACCATGCTGTGGGGCATGCTGCTCTGCGCGCTGGCCTGCTGGATGTATGCCATCGCCGTGACGTTGATGCGCGTGCGCCGGATCATGCTCGAGCGCGAGAAGGACACGTTGTGGGTGCGCGAGGAACTCGCCCGGGAGGCGCCATGATCTACTGGAACAGCCTGTCCGACTTTCTGGCCATGGGCAACCACGGCCTCTACGTATGGGGATCATTCATCGTCATGGTGGTGCTGATGATCCTGGAACCGATTCTGCTGGTACGCAGTCGGAAGGATCTTATCGCCCGTCTCAAGCGTCAGCTTCGGGCCGAAAGACTTGACCGCAGCACGACCATCAACGCGACACGCAAGGAAAGCCATTGAAATCCCGTCATAAACGTCTGCTGCTCATCCTGGCCGGGGTCGCCGTCCTTGGCGTCGTCACGACGCTGGTGCTCAACGCCTTCCAGAGCAATCTCGTCTTCTTCTTCTCGCCGACCCAGGTCGCCGCCGGGGAGGCGCCGAAAGGCAAGGCGTTCCGCATCGGCGGCATGGTCAAGGAAGGTTCCGTCCGGCGCGAGGCCGACGGTGTCACATTGAGTTTCGTGGTCACCGACACCGAAAAGGACATGGCCGTGCGCTACAAGGGCATCCTGCCCGACCTCTTCCGCGAGGGCAAAGGCGCCGTCGCCCAGGGCAAGATCGGGGAGGACGGTGTTTTCGTGGCCAGCGAAGTGCTGGCCAAGCATGACGAAAACTACATGCCGCCGGAAGCCGCCCAGGCCGTCGGCGAAGCGCATGCGCGGGCGCTGACCAAGAAGGCACAGGAAACGGTCAGCAAATAGCACCAGGAGCCAAACCGCCATGATCCCCGAACTCGGTCATTTCGCCCTCATCGTCGCCCTGTGCATTTCCGTCGCCCAGGGGATCCTGCCGCTGGTCGGCGCGCAGCGCCGCAACGCCGAATGGATCGCGCTGGCGCGTCCTGCCGCCGGAGCATTGAACCTGATGCTGCTGGTGGCCTTCGGCTGCCTGACGGCGGCCTTCGTGCAGAACGATTTCTCGGTGCTCTACGTCGCCCAGCATTCCAACACGCAACTGCCGCTGCCCTACCGTATCGCCGCCGTCTGGGGCGGCCACGAAGGGTCCTTGCTGCTGTGGGTGGTGATGCTCGGGCTATGGACGCTGGCAGTCGCCGCTTTCTCGAAGGCGCTGCCCGACGCCATGGTCGCCCGCGTCATCGCCGTGCTCGGTCTCGTCACCGCCGGTTTCCTGCTGTTCATCCTGCTCACCTCCAATCCCTTCGAGCGCATGCTGCCCGGCGCCGAGGAAGGTCGCGACCTCAACCCGTTGCTGCAGGATCCGGGGCTGGTCATCCATCCGCCGATGCTGTACATGGGCTACGTCGGGTTTTCGGTGGCCTTCGCCTTCGCCGTCACCGCGCTGATCTCCGGCCAGCTCGACGCGGCGTGGGCGCGCTGGTCACGGCCGTGGACCACCGCCGCATGGATCTTCCTGACGCTCGGCATCGCGCTCGGTTCCGGCTGGGCCTACTACGAACTCGGCTGGGGTGGATGGTGGTTCTGGGACCCGGTGGAAAACGCCTCGTTCATGCCCTGGCTGGTGGGTACCGCGCTGGTGCACTCGCTGGCGGTGACGGAAAAGCGCGGCAGCTTCAAGAACTGGACGGTGCTGCTGGCCATTTCGGCGTTTTCATTGTCGCTGCTTGGCACCTTCCTCGTGCGCTCGGGCGTGCTGACCTCGGTGCATGCGTTCGCCACCGACCCGAAGCGCGGCATCTTCATCCTGGCCTTCCTGGTCGTCGTCATTGGAAGCTCGCTGGCCCTGTTCGCCTGGCGCGCGCCGAAGGTCGGCCTCGGCGGGCGTTTCGGCCTCGTTTCGCGCGAATCGCTGCTGCTCACCAACAACGTGCTGCTGGTCGTGGCCTGTTCATCGGTGCTGCTCGGCACCCTCTACCCGCTGCTGATCGACGCGCTGGGGCTGGGCAAGCTGTCGGTCGGCCCGCCCTATTTCGATGCCGTCTTCGCTCCGCTGATGATTCCCGCACTGTTCCTCGTGGGTATCGCGCCGTTCGCTCGCTGGAAGCAGGCCAGCCTGCCGGAAATCGTGTGCGTGCTGCGCTGGGCTTTCCTCAGCGCCGCCGTGGTCGGCCTCGTCGCACCCTTCCTGCTCGGCGACTGGAAGCCGCTGGTCGCCCTGAGCCTGCTGCTCGCCGCGTGGATCACGCTGACCAGCCTGTTGAACATCGTCCAGCGCGTGCAATCGACGCGCAGCGGCCTGTCGTTCTTTGCCGCGCTTGCCCGGCAACCGGCCAGTTTCCTCGGCATGCATCTGGCGCACATCGGCGTGGCCGTGTTCGTCGTCGGCGTGACCATCGTCAGCGGTTACCAGCAGGAAAAAGACGTGAAGATGGAAATCGGCGACACGGTGGAACTCGGCGGTTACACGTTCAAGTTCAACGGCATCCGGCAGGAGCGGGGGCCGAACTACCAGGCGCTGGTCGGCGATATCGACCTGATCCGCGATAAGCGCGTCGAACGGAAATTGCTGCCGGAGAAGCGCGTATACCCGACGTCCGGCATGCCGATGACCGAAGCGGCGATCGACGTCGGCCTTTTCCGTGACGTCTATGTATCGCTCGGCGAGCCGATCGACAAGGCCCGCCCGCAAGACGCCTGGGTCGTCCGCGTCTATGTCAAACCTTTTGTCGACTGGATCTGGGGCGGCTGCCTGCTGATGTCGCTGGGCGGTTTGCTGGCCATGTGCGATCGACGCTACCGGGCGGTCCGGCGCGAGTCCGCCGCGGTGGCCGCACAGGAGGTCCGTGCATGAACCGTTTTCTCTGGCCGCTGATCGGCTTCGTCGTCCTCGTCGTGCTGCTCGCCGTGGGGCTCAACCTCAACCCGCGCGAAGTTCCCTCGCCGCTCGTCGGCAAGCCGACGCCGGCATTTGCGCTGCCCAGGCTCGGCGCGATGGAACAGACGTTCTCGCCCAGGGACATGCGGGGCAAGGTGTGGCTGCTCAACGTCTGGGCGTCGTGGTGCGTGTCCTGCCGCCAGGAACATCCGATCCTCGTCGAAATCGCCAAGAACAAGGCGATCACGCTGATCGGCCTGAACTACAAGGAAGTGCGCGGCGACGGCAGTTTCGACATGGACAAGATTTCCGCCGAAAATGAAAAAAGCATGGCGATTGAGCGCGCCAGTACGTGGCTCAAGCGGCACGGCGACCCCTACGCGCTTTCGGTGCTCGACCTCGACGGCCGCGTCGGCATCGACTACGGCGTCTATGGCGTGCCGGAAACCTACGTCATCGACAAGGCCGGCGTGATCCGTCTCAAGCACATCGGCCCGATCACCCCCGACGTGTTCTCCGGCAAGATCCTGCCCCTGGTTGCGGAGCTTTCGAAATGACACATTCAGCCATCGGCATGGGGCAAGAACGGATACGCCGTCTTAACCCCCCCACCCCCCCATGTCAGGGGGGAGCTCGGTGGTCTCCACCCCAGATAAGGGGAGGCTGGGAGGGGTTAGCAGCGTTTGTTTGCATCCTTCTGACGTTACTCATCGCCAACCCCCTGCACGCCAAGGAAGCCGCGCCGCTGGCGCAGGACGAAGCGGCCGAGAAACGGCTCAACGCCATTTCCTCCGAACTGCGTTGCCTCGTATGCCAGAACGAATCGCTCGCCGGGTCGAACGCCGAGCTGGCGCATGACCTGCGCCGCGAGATCCGCACAATGATCCAGGAGGGAAAGAGCGACGGCGAGATCATGGACTTCATGGTCAGCCGCTACGGCGATTTCGTGCGCTACCGACCGCCGTTGAAAGGCACCACGCTGCTGCTGTGGTTCGGCCCGGCCCTGCTGTTCGCGGGCGGCCTCGGCGGGCTTTTCCTGTTCCTGCGCCGCCGCTCCCGTGCCATCGCCGATGTGCCGCTGAGCGACGCCGAGCAGCGGCAGGCCGAACAGTTGCTTCATTCCGACGAGCCGAAACCATGAGCGGTCCCACCGGATTTTTCCTCGGCGCCGCCGCGCTCCTCATGGTCGTCCTGGCCATCCTGCTGCGCCCGTTGCTGCGCCGGCACAAGCCCGCCGACACGGTCGACCGCCGCCAGGCCAACCTGGACATCCTGCGCGACGAGTTGCGCGAACTCGAAGGCAATCGTGCCGAGGGTTCTCTGAGCGATAGCGATTTCGAACAGGCCCGACGCGAACTGCAGCGCCGCTTGCTGGAAGAAGTCGAACCGGCGGGAAAAACCGTCGAGGCGGTGCGCAGTTCCGGCGGAAAACGCACGGCGATCGCCCTGCTCATTGCGCTGCCGCTCGCCGCAGCCGGCGGTTACGCCCTGCTCGGCAATCAACAGGCGCTCGATCCGATGCTCACCCAGGCGCGCATGAGTCCGCAGGAAATAGACGGTCTGCTGCAGCGCTTGGTCGATCGGCTCAAGGCCAATCCGGACGACACCAAGGGCTGGATCGTGCTCGCCCGCTCCTACAAGGCGCTCGGGCGTTTCGCCGAATCGGCCGAGGCGTTCGCCCATGCCGGATCAGCCCTCGACAGCGAAGCCTCCCTGCTTGCCGATTACGCCGACGCGCTGGCGCAGGCCAACGGAGGCCGGTTCGACGGCAAGCCCGATGAGTTGATCGCCCGCGCGCTGAAGCTCGACCCCAATGATCCGCAAACCCTGTTCACTGCCGGCGCCGCGGCGAGCGAACGGCAGGATTTCGCCGCCGTGGCCGACTACTGGGGCCGCCTGCTGCTGCAGGTCGAACCCGGCTCGGAGGACGCCCGTTTCCTGGAAGCCGCGGTCAACAAGGCGCAGGAGGCCCTCGGAACGCGGGGCGGGAAAGCGCCCGGAAAGACGCCAGCGCCGTTGGCCAGCGGAAAGGCCATCACCGGCGAGGTCATCCTTGGTGGCAAGCTTGCGGCGCAGGCCAAACCCGACGACACCGTGTTCATCTTCGCCCGCCCGGCGGACGGTTCATCGCGCATGCCGCTTTCGGTCCTGCGCGTCCGCGTCGCCGACCTGCCATACCGATTCCGCCTCGACGATTCCAACGGCATGCCTGGCGGCCAGAAGCTGTCGGAGGCTCCAGCCGTCATTCTCGAGGCACGCATCGCCAAGGCCGGCATGGCCCAGCCGTCGAGCGGCGACATGTTCGGCGTGGTGGAAGCAGCGAAAGTGGGCAGCCAGGGCGTGCGCCTGGTGATCGACCAGGTACAACCATGAGGAAAATGGCGTGGCGCTGCCGCTGAGAGCGATTGCCGTATTTCACGCCGTGGCGCGCAGCGGCAGCCTGACGAAGGCAGCGACCGAACTGTTTGTCACGACCTCGGCCGTCAGCCAGCAGATCCAGAATCTTGAAGAACATCTGGGGACGACGCTGCTGACCAAGGCTGGGCGAGGCGTTGTCTTGACCGAGGCGGGCGAGCGCTATTTCGAGATGATTTCCGACGGAATCGAGCATATATCGGAGGCGACCCAGCGCATTCGCGGATTCCGTTCGCGTTCGGTGCTGGTCGTCCGATCGACACCGTCGCTGGCCACCAAGTGGCTGCGCCCGCGCCTGGCCAGTTTCCTCGACGCCAACCCGGACATCGAATTGCGCCTGAACGGCACCAACGAGCCGACCGATTTCTCGCGCGAAGCCGTCGACATAGAAATCCGGCATGGCGAAGGCCGCTGGCCGGGGCTCTTTGTCGAAGGACTGGCCGAGGAATCCTTTCTCCCGGTATGCGCGCCAACCCACGCCGCAGCGGGCAGCATGACGGCTGGCGACGTTCGCCAACACCGACTCATTTACTCGTTCAAGTCGCAGATCCAGTGGCCGCAGTGGTTTGCTCTGGCCGGCGTTCCTCCGACCGAGGAGTCCCGACGCGTACTGTTCGACCGCAGCCACATGTCGGTCGACGCGGCGGTTGACGGCATGGGCCTGGCGCTGGAGAGCACGCTGATGATGTGGCGGGAGTTATGCAGCGGTGCGCTCATCTGCCCGGTCAAGTCGCCGCCCCCGATCAAGCTGACGACACAATGGATCGTCTGCCCCTTCGACCATCTGCACAAGAACAAGGTGAAGATCTTCCTTGACTGGCTGCACGCCGAACAACTCGTTTGGAAAACGCAGATCGCCGCGCTCGGACTCGACGGAACCGTTTAGCCAAACTTAACAATCCACCCGGAAAACTCGTTTGTCCTGATTCGGAGCGATTCATAGAATTCCCTTCCAGAAGCCGCCCGCTCTTGCGGTCTTCATCGAGAACGTTGCCCGGACAACTCGCCCGGACAACGGCTTAATGAACGTTTTTTGGGAAGGAAGGCAAATGAATCTCTACACCATGCTGGCGGCCCGTGCTGCTGCCGGGCGTCCTGTCCGGGTCGGGCTGATCGGCGCCGGCAAATTCGGCTCGATGATCCTCAGCCAGGCTCAACACATCACGGGCATGCATATCGTGGGCGTCGCCGATCTGGATGTTTCCAAGGCACACGCCTCGCTGGCGCGCGTCGGCTGGCCGGCGGAACGCTATGCCGCCAAGACCCTCGGCGATGCGTTGAAGACCGGACAGACCTGCGTCCTGAACAGCGCAGCCGCCCTGGCCGAATGTGAAGAGATCGAGTGCATCATCGAAGCCACCGGCCACCCCATCGCCGGCGTGCGCCACGCCCTGGCCGCCATCGACGGCAACAAGCACGTGATCATGGTGAACGTGGAAGCCGACTGCATGTGCGGACCGCTGCTCGCTGCCAAGGCCAAGGCCAAGAATCTCGTATATAGCATGGCCTACGGCGACCAGCCGGCGATCATCTGCGAACTCGTCGACTGGGCCCGGGCCTGCGGATTCGAATTGACTTCGGCCGGCAAGGGCATGAATTACGAGCCGCGCTACCGTTACTCGACGCCGGACACGGTATGGGGCTTCTTCGGCTGGAGCGCGGAAGAAGTGGCCAAGGGCGACTTCAATCCGAAGATGTACAACTCCTTTACCGACGGCACCAAGGCCGCCATCGAAATGGTCGCCGTGGCCAACGGCACCGGCCTCGACTGCCCGGATGACGGCCTGGCCTTCCCGCCGACCGGCCTGCACGACCTGGCCAAGGTCTTCCGCCCGGCGTCGGACGGCGGCCGCCTGCCGCGCGCCGGCCTGGTGGACATCGCTGCCAGCCAGGAACCCGATGGCCGCGAGGTTTTCAACAACATCCGTTACGGCGTTTTCGTCACCTTCAAGGCCCCCAACGAGTACGCCAAGGCCTGCTTCAAGCAATACGGTCTGCTGGTCGACCCGTCCGGCTGGTATGGCTCGATGTGGCGCCCGTTCCACATGATCGGGCTGGAAACCAGCATCAGCGTGCTCTCCGCCGTCTTGCGCAATGAGCCCACCGGCTGCTCGAAGGAATTCCGCGGCGACGCGGTGGCCACCGCCAAGCGCGACCTGAAAGCGGGCGAAATGCTTGATGGCGAAGGAGGCTATGCCGTCTGGGCGAACGCTATTCCAGCCAGGAAGAGCCTCGCCGTGGGCGGACTGCCGATTGGCCTGGCGCACAACGTCAAGCTGATTCGCCCGGTGGCCAAGGACACGCCGGTGACGTTCGCCGACGTCGAACTGGTCAACGATCTCGATGTCGTCGCGCTGCGCAAGCAGATGGAACGCGATTTTCTCCGTTAGTCCGAAGCAACGCACCCCCGCTTCAACAGCACGCCATCGGACAGTCATCGTTCACCCCGGCCCGCAGGGGCCGGCCACGAGGTCGATATGCATACTGCAACAGGCCATGTAGTCATCGCCGAGTTCGAAGTCAAGCCCGCGCGCTTCGACGAGTTTGTCGCCCTGGCCCACACGTTTTCGGTCGAGTGCGTCGAGAGTGAACCCGGTTGCTGGCAGTTCGACGTCGTGCAACTGGCGACAGCGCCGCACGGCGTGCTGTTCTACGAGGCATACGACGATGTTGCTGCCTTCGAGGCGCATTGCAGTTCATCGCACCTCGCCGCTTTCAAGAAGGCGTTCAAGGGCATGGTGGTGAACGAGAAGCCGCTGCGCCAGGGCTCGCGTATTGCAGGAGAAAACATCACCTGATTGGCAATCCGTCGTTCCGGGAATCACCCGTCCTTCGCGGAACGACTTGTTTTCCCGCAGCATCGATTCAAGGCCGCATCAGAAGCCGCAGTCACTTTTCTGTCTTACCCGCAGTACCACTCACGCTAGGAGAAACAGACATGAAGACACGATTCAAATGGTTGGCTATCACTTTTGCAACAGGTGCACTCTGCGCCGCCCAGGCCGTACTCGCCCAGGCTCCGATCAAGCTGACCCTGGCCCATGCGGTCGCACCGACCAACCCGCGGGCGATGGCCGCCGTGAAGTTCGCCGAACTCGTCAGCCAGAAAACCGGAGGACGCGTGACGATTCAGGTTGCCGGCGCGGCGCAACTCGGAGACGACCTGACAATGCTGTCGGCTCTGCGCACCGGCACGCTGGACATGAGCATGAACTCGCAGGGGCCGGTCTCGTCGGTATTGCCCGAACTCTCCGCACTTGGCCTTCCGTATGTCTTCTCGACGCAGCAGAAGGCGTGGGAACTGCTCGACGGCCCGATCGGCGACGAACTGGCGAAGAAGCTCGAACCAAAGAACCTGATCCTCCTGTCCTGGATGGACAACGGCATCCGCCAGATCACCAACAACAAAAGGCCGATCACCACGCCGGACGATCTCAAGGGCATCAAGCTGCGCACGCCGCCGGATCCCTCGACCGTCGATATGTTCCAGGCCATGGGCGCCAGCACGCAGCAGATCAACTTCAGCGAGCTGTATATCGCCATACAGACCGGCGTCGTCGACGGCCAGGAGAAACCGCTGGCCAACATTCACGCCGGCAAGCTGCACGAAGTCCAGAAATACATCTCGATCACCAACCACAAGTACGAATCGACGCCTTTCCTGATGAGCAAGCTCACGTGGGGCAAGCTCTCCGCGGACGACCAGAAAGTGATCAAGGAAGCCGCCAAGGAGGCCACGACCTACCAGCGCAACCTGATGGCCGAGGCTGACGTGAAGCTGATGGCCGAGTACAAGGCCATGCCGTCGCTGCAGATCAACGTTCCCGACCAGGCACCGTTCAAGGCGGCCACCCAGAAAGTGTGGGATGCCTGGGAACAGAAGCCCTTCGGCGATTTCGTGAAGAAGCTGCGCGCCGCGGCGAAATAGGCGACACCGTGGCGGGCATCGCGGTCATCGCCTGCCCGCCACCGCCTGATCGCCCCGGCCATCCAGGCCGGGATCTCCCTCCAATCCCGGCCTGGCAGCTTCCCGCCTGATACTGAGGAGTTCTCATGAATCAATTGCTTGTTTCCGCCGCGCAGCTGATCGACCGGGGTGTCGAGTCGTTCTGCCGGGTGGTGCTGATCACAACCGGTCTGTTCATGCTGGCCGTCCTGACGACCATCGTCATGCAGCGCTACACCAACATCGGCAAGTTCGACTCCGGTTCCGAGCTCTGCTCTCTGGCGTTTCCCATCTTCGTCATGGCTGGCATCGTCGACGCCGCACGCAAGGGGGCACACGTCGCCACGCAGATCCTGCTCAACGCGCTGGGTTCGACTGGACGCATCTTCCTGGTCATCGTCCTGCACAGCATCACGGCCATCGCCTACTTCTACCTGGGCTGGTACGCCTACCAGAACGCGCTGATCGCCCACGACGAACTGAGCACCATCCTGCAGGTTCCCGGCAGCGTCGGCTACGGCTGCCTCACCGCCGGCCTGTTCCTCGTCGGGCTGTGCAGTCTCGGCGCGATCGTGCGCCACACGCTCGGACGCGAGCCCGTCCATGTCAATCTTGCCGATGCCGGCCCGGGGGTCGTATGAGCCTGATCATGGTTATCGTCTTCGCCTTCCTGCTGGCGATTTCCTACCCGGTCGCGCACGCCCTGGTCGTCGGCACGACGCTCGGCATCCTCTCCGGCGACCGCATCCCGATGTTCGCCGTCGTCCAGCAACTGATGGCGCCCTCGCAGAGTTTCCCGCTGATCGCCATCCCGTTTTTCGTGATGTCCGGCGAACTGATGATGTCGGGCAAGCTCGGCAAGCACCTGATCGACTTCGCCACCGATCTCGTCGGCCGCTTCCGTGGCGGCCACGCGCAGGTCAGCGTGCTCGGCTCGACGCTGTTCGGCGGGGTCTCCGGTTCGGCGGTCGCCGACGCCACGGCACTCGGCGCAATCCTCGTGCCCTGGCAAAAGAAGCTCGGCTATCCCGGCGCCTTTTGCGGCGCCACCATTGCCGCCGCCTCGACCATCGACATCCTGATCCCGCCGTCGATCCCGCTGATTCTCTACTCGCTCGTCTCGAACGCGTCGATTGGCGGCCTGTTCTATGCGGGCATCGTGCCCGGCTTGCTGCTGGCGGCCGGCTTCCTGGCCGTATGCAACATCAGCGCCCGGCTGCGCGGCTTCCCCTACGAAAAGAACCCGGTCGACTGGGGACAAATGGCCAAGCGGGGGTTCTATGCGCTTCCCGCCCTGATGTTGCCGGTCTTTGTCCTGGTCGGGCTGCGCTTCGGCTTCGCCACGCCGACCGAGATCAGCACCTTCGCCGTGGTCTATTCGATCATCGTCTCGGGCGTGATCTACCGCGACATGACCTGGGAGCGCATCGCCAATTCCCTGGTCTTCGCCGGCGCGGCCACAGGTGTCGTGCTGCTGCTGATCATGGGTTCCTCTTGCGCCGGCTGGATCATGACCCTGGAGCAGATTCCCGAACGTTTCATCGCTTGGGCGCAGGGAAGCTTCAACACCCAGGCCGGCATCCTGGCACTGATGAACCTGCTCATGCTCGTCGCCGGGATGTTCATCGACCTGCCGGCCGCGATCCTGCTGCTCGGACCGCTGTTCGTGCCGCTGGCCAACGCCTATCACATCGACCTGATCCAGCTCGGCGTGATGATGGTGGTCAATCTGGCCATCGGGCTCTATTCGCCACCGGTCGGCACGACCTTGTTCATCGGCAGCATGCTGGCCAAGGCCAGTATCGGCCAGACAGTCAAGGAGCTGTTGCCGTTCTACGGCGTAGGCCTGATCGTACTCGGATTGATGACCTATGTTCCGGCGTTCACCTTGCGTTTCTAAATTTCTGTCACCTCATCGATCGACAAGGATCATCGAACCATGAACATCACCAAACAGATTCTCGCGACGCTTAAGAGCTGCTACGCCGTGAATGGAGTCGTCCTGAACGGCCGGCAGCACATCGTGCTGGCCTCGGAAGCCGATGGCGGCAGTTGCGTGGCCTGGAAGGCACCGGACTACACCGAATCGCATACGATCTGGAACGGACCTGGCGGCACCATGTCGATCGTGCCTATCCCTGGCACCGACGGCGAATTCCTCGCCGTGCAGCAGTTTTTCCGCATGTACGACTGGGAAGACGCCAAGATCGTGCACGTCCGACCGACCGGTGCGGGCACCTACGATGTCAAGGACATCCTGCCATTGCCCTATGTGCACCGTTTCGACCTGCTGACGGTCAATGGCCGGAATTACTTCATCGCCTGTACACTGGCCCGGAAGAAGAAGACGGCGGCCGATTGGGCCAACCCCGGGAGCATCTGGGTGGGCGAATACACGTCCAACGGGCTGGTCGACCTGCGCGTCCTCAAGGAAGGGCTGACCAAGAACCACGGCTACAGCCGCCAGGTAATCGGCGGCATCATGCGGGGATGGGTAACCTGCGAAGAAGGCGCTTTCGAAGTCACCCCACCGACGGCGCCAGGCACCGACTGGACCGTTAGGCAGTTCATGGACTGGCCCATCAGCGACATATCGGCCATCGACATCGACGGTGACGGCGAACTCGAATTCGCCACCATCGAGTCATTCCACGGAAAGTACTTCCGGGTCTACAAGATGATCGGGGGCACGTTCGCAAAGATTTACGAACACCCCGAAGTCACCGAGTTCTACCACGTCGTCGTCGGCGCGAAGCTGGCCGGCAAGCCGGTGTTCGTCGGCGGTTGCCGGCGCGGGAAGCAGCAACTCTTCTACGTCCACGCCACGCAAACCGCCCCCCTGCAACTCGCCGCGGAGATCATCGACGAAGGCGTCGGTCCGAGCAACGCGTGCGTTCTGCATGAAACCGGGCGGGACATCATCGCCGTCGCCAACCGCGAGACCGACGAGGCGGCACTTTACATCGTCACCCCATAACCGGCGGAAGCGATCACCTCGCCAGCACGCAGCGCGCCACTTCCTCCAGCGCCCGATCGACGGAGTCGACGTGAACCACGCCGTCGACCCGGGCAGCGCCTTCCAGCCCGATGACCAGCTTGCCGAACTGGCGTCCGAGCGCCACTTCGGACAAGGTTCCGAAGCTGTCGCCGATCACCACGAGGCACAAGGCCGCGCGGGCGATCAGCGCGTTGCGCGCCTCGCCGATGCCCGTCGCGATGACGATGCCGACGTGGGGATTGGCAAACGACGGGTCGGCGTCGGGCAGCATGCCGATGGTGATGCCACCGGCGTTCGCGGCGCCGCGGCACACCGCCTCCATCACGCCATGCCGTCCGCCGCAAATCACGGCCAGCCCCATCGCCGCCAGACCGCGACCAACCTCTTCGGCCGCCCGCAATTGCGAATCCGGAGCCTCGCGCGGCCCGATCACGCCGACCGGGACGCGCACCCGGAAGGCGGTCTCCTGTTGCAGCCAGGCCGCGGCGTCACAGCCATCCACGACTTCTCCGATGACCGGCGCGGAGGCGTTGACCCACACGCGTCGCTGCGCATCGAAACAGCGTCCGAGTTCATCGAACAACAAGCCGTGTTGGCGATTCAGTCTATAAGTGGCGTTCATGGCGGGTTCCAAACCATTCTCCAACGGTCATGATCGAGGCACACGTCGCCGTGATCATCAGGGCGAGCGCGGCGGCGGCCGGGAAATCCGTGCCGGACTCGGAAATCAGGCTGTAGAGCTGCAGGGGAAGGATGTTGAGCTGCGTTCCCACCAGCGCCAGCGCCGTGCCATAGGCGCCGAAGACCACCGCCGCGACCAGGCAAAAAGCGGCGCCCAGCGGCGCTGCAATCTGCGGCAACAGCACCTGCCGCAGCGCCTGCCCCGGCGTAGCACCGAGGGATTCGGCCACCTGCAGTTGCGCGCGGTCAAAATTGACCAGCACGGGCAGAATGCCCATGACCACGCGCGGGATCAGGTAGTAGGACGAGGCGAAGGCCAGGCCCCAGGCGGTGAACAGCGCCTTGCCGACGACGCCCGGATCGAACCCACCCAAAGCAAGCAACTGGGTCACGAAACCGGCCCGTCCGTAACCCAGGATGAAGCCGTAGGCCACGATCAGTCCGGAAAAAGTCAGCGGCAGGGCAATGATCAGCGAATACATAGTGCGCCGCCGCTCCGGCAAGCGCGACAGGTGCAAGGCGACCAGGAACCCCACCGCCGTCGACACGCTGGCCGCCACCAGCGTCAGCGACAGGCTGCCCGCGAGCGACGACCAGAAGGCGGGCAGCGCCAACACCCGGACAAAGGCCTGCGTGCCTTCGCTCAACGCATCGACGGCCACCCCGGCGACCGGCAGGATGAAGAACACCGCCAGCAAAAGACCCGCCGGAGCGGCGAGCAGGAGGCGCGAGCGCAGGCGCATGGCGCAAACGGCCTATTTGACTTCCGCAGCCGCGGCCCAGCCCTTGTCGATCTCGGCCTTCTTCGCCGCGGCGGCACGCACGTCGAGCGGGCGCACCTGCGGGGCAGCCGGGAGTTTGTCGGCAACAGATTCGGGAAGCTTGACGCCAGGCACCGATGGGCGCACGAAGCCCTGCGCGAAAATACCCTGGCCAAAATCGGTCATGATGAAGTTCAACCAAAGTTTGCCGGCGTTCGGATTCGGCCCTTTCTTCACCAAACTGATGCCGTAGGGTGCCGCCGCGGAAGCCTCCTTCGGAATGACCACCGCAACCGCGTCGCCCAGACCATCAACATACTTGGCCTTGAGACCGTCGTTCTCGTAAGAGATCCAGATCGGAATCTCGCCCTTGATGAACTGCGCATACGGCGTGGTGCCCAGCACGCGCAGGACGTTGCCCGCCTTGTGCAGCTTGCCGAGGTAGTCGAGCCCGGGCTGCACGTTGTTCATGTCGCCTCCGGCGCCAAAGTTGGCGGCAAACGAGAGCACCTGACCGACGCCTGTCGAGCGCGGATCGAGATAGACGATCGAGTTCTTGTATTCCGGCTTGAGCAGGTCGGCCCACGACTGAGGAACCTCTTTCACCAGCTTGGTGTTGACGATGAAGGCCACCGTCAGCGAATGGATCGTAAACCAGCGTCCTTCCGGATCGCGGAATACCTCGGGCAGTTTTTCGAAGTTGACCGGTTTGAACGGCGCCACGACGCCCTTGTTGACCGCGTCGACGGCCGAAGCGGCGAAATAGTAGGCGGTATCGGCCTGCGGACGATTGCGGGCCTTCTCGAGAGCAACAACAGTGGCTGCGGAACCGAGATCGTTATAGACCAGTTCGACCCCCGGGTAGCGCTTCTTGAACGCGGCGAACTGCGCCGCCCAGTTGGCCCAGGTCGGCCCGGTGTCGAAACTGACCGCCATGCCTTCCTTCTTCGCCGCCTCATAGAGTTTCTTCTCGCCGGAGTAGAGTTCCGGCGAGTCGAGCACCGTTTGCGCCACGACCCCGGACGCGCACAGCGCGGTCATGGCCGCCACTATCCATCGTTTGGCTTGCATCGTTTTCTCCTTTAGTGCGTTGGTAAGAATTGCACCGCTTCGCGCGGAACATGGACATGCGTGATGTCGTCGCGCGACGCCGTCTCGATTTTCAGCAGGCCTTGCCCGGTCGAGACTTCAATCTCGCGGCTGGCCCCGAAAAAACGGTCATGGAGAACCGTGACCGCAAAATTGTTTTCCCCCGTCGAGCCCCCGGCCGCATCGACCCGCATGGCGGAGATCTTTTCTGGCCGCACCAGCAGGCGCACCGACGTTCCCGGGGGCAAGGCATGGTCGATCGTGGCAATCCGTCCGATCGGCGTATCGACGACATCCGGGCCGGCGACCGTGCCGTCGATGAGGTTGGCGCGGCCGATGAAGCTGGCGACGAAGGCATCCGCCGGCTGGTCGTACATGCGTTTCGGCTCCGCCACCTGAACCAGTCGCCCCTCGCGCAGAACGGCGATGCGGTCGGCAAGCGACAGCGCCTCGTCCTGGTCGTGGGTGATGAGCAGCGCGGCGATATTCTGCTGCTTCTGGATGCGCCGGATCTCGTCGCGCATCGACAGCCGCGTGGCGGCATCGAGCGCCGAGAGAGGTTCGTCAAGCAGCAGCACGCGCGGCTTGAAAACCAGCGCGCGCGCCAGCGCCACGCGCTGCTGTTGCCCACCGGAAAGTTCCGACGGCAGGCGCGCACCGTAGCCGCCCAGTCCGACGAGGTCGAGCATTTCCTCGGCGCGCCACCGTCGTTCTTCGGTCGGCACGTCGCGCACGCGCAGCGGGTAGGCGACGTTTTCCCAGACGCGCATGTGCGGAAACAGCGCATACGATTGGAAGACGATCCCGCACTGGCGCTCGCGCACGGCCACGCCGGTGACGTCCTCGCCGTCGAGCAGAACCCGGCCCGCGGCGCAGGGCAGGAAGCCGGCGATCATCTTGAGCAGCGTCGTCTTGCCGCACCCGCTCGGGCCGATGCAAACCAGCAATTCGCCGGGAGCAATATCGAGCGAGACATCGAAGATCCCGGCCTTCCCGCCGGGGTAGCTGAACGATGCGCTGACAAGGCTCACCGATGCCGCAGTGCTCATGATCAGCCTCCCGGCACCGACGCGCGGGCCGCTCCGCGCGCCGAGTACGCAGCACTTAACGAAGCGGCGAGCGCGAGCAACAGCAGGATCACCGTTGCCGCGCAGGCGAATCCCGTGGCACCGTAAAACGCCTGCAGCAGCACCACCGGATAGGTGCGGTTGAGAAACCCCGACACCAGGTTGGAAAACTGGAACTCGCCGATCGACAGCGCGGTGACCACGATCAACCCCGACAGCATCGAATGCCTCAGTGCCGGCACAACGATGTGTACGAAGCGCTGCGGCGCCGAACTGCCGAGCGACTCGGCAGCGTCTTCGAGGACGCGCAACCCCAGACGCTGCATGTCGGCCACCACGGTCTGCAGGAAATACGGGAGGCAAAGCACGATATGCCCGGCGATCAACAGCCAGATGCTGCCCAGCCACGGCAGCGTGTCGGAGGAAAAAACCAGGATGAAGCCGAAGGCCAGCACCAGCGGCGGCAGCGCGACCGGCAGCTGGTACAGCACGCGCGCCGCGGCACGGATCTTCGCGCTCTGCGTGCGGTAGACGGCGTAGGCCAGGGGCAGCCCGATGGCCAGGCACGCCACGGATGTTGCCAAAGCCACCGACAGGCTGGCCGAAAATGCCCGGCGGAAACTCGGATCGGCGGCGACTTCGCGATACCAACGCAAGGTCGATCCGGTCGGCAGCAGCGTATTCAGCCACAAGTCGCCGAACGACCCGGTAAACAACAGGGCGATCGGCAATGCCAGGTAAGCGAGGTAAGCAACGGTAACCCAGCGAGAAAGCATGAGCGCTCCACGAGGAAAAGCGGTTGCATCAGGAAAAGTATAGGCAGGGAGAAACCACAATTCGAGGCCATTTCCCCCAAGACGGGGCGATCTCCCGCAACCGCCGGCACAGAAATGCTAGGCGGCAAGCGTGACGGTTTTGTGAAACCGGTTCAGCGTTTCAGCGAAACGGATCCGACAGCGGCCAGGATCAGCAGTGCGGCGGTGATTTCCTGCCAGCCAAGGGGCTCGCCGAGAAAGACGACGCCCCCGAGGACGCCGATCAGCGGCGTGGACAGCGAGGACAGCGAGGATACGGACACAGGCACCATCAGCACGATGCGATTCCACGCCCAATAGCAGAACATGAAGGCGACGAAGGTGTTGTAGAGCATCCCGAAAACCGGCCAGAAGCTCGGCACGACCAGGCGCGAGGTCTCCAGCGGGATGGCCATGACCAGCAGCGGCAGGCTGCCGACCAGCATCGTCCAGCCGGTGAGCGAAGAGGTGGGCATGGCCACGGGCAGGCGCTTGAAGAGCACGACCCCGATGGCCCAGCTCCAGGCGCCGAGGATCATGCAAACGACTCCGGCGGGAGCCTGCTTCATGCCCTCCAGGCTGCCGCCCATGAGCACGACGATGCCGGCCAGCCCGAGCAGCAGCCCGACTACGGAGCGCAAGGTCAGCCGCTCGCCGAGGAACCAGATGGACAGCATCACCGACCACAGGGGCATGGTATAGCCCAGCAGCGCTGCCCGGCCCGAGGGCAGCAGCGACACGCCGATGATCACCAGCGCGTTCCAGCCGGCGATGTTGAACACCGCCAGCCACAACACGCGATTCCATTGCCCGGCCGGGACCTTGAGCGACATGCCGCTGACGCGGGCCAGCGTCAGCATGCCCACCCCGCCGAGCAGCAGGCAGCAGGCGCGGAAATAGAGCGGCGGCACTTCGGACAGCACCATCTTCATGATGGGCCAATTGGCGCCCCAGAAAAGGGATAGCGCCGCCAGCAGCAACAGCCCCTGGCGGGGCAGACGTTCATGGGGACTGGAAATCATGAGGACTCGGACGCAGACGCCCGGAAATGGAGCAAAGCCAACACCTTGCCTTCTTTTGGCGTTGCGCGCAACTGCCAGGGCGGTCTCCGTCAGCATCGTGACCGCCAGAGGAATGCGGTTCCGATAACCCCCCAATCACGCCAATCCGTTCTGCAACACCTCTTCGACCACGATCCACACCGCCGTCGCCGCGAGCAGCAGCGCCATCGCATAGTTGAATACACGCAGCGCGCGCGGATCCCCCCCGGAACACGCGCTACCGAGCCGACCGGCGGCTTCCTGGTGTGGGTCGAACTGCCGGAAGGCTGCGACGGAAACCGCCCCTGCGACGACGCGCGGCAACGCGGGATCACCATCACCCCCGGCAGCCTGTTTTCCCCCTCCGGCCGCCACCGCAACCATATCCGCCTCTCCGCCTGCCAGCACTTTTCCGATCGCCACGTGCATGCGCTGCTGACGCTTGGTGAACTGCTGCAGCGGCAAATCGGAGAGGGACCGCCGGGGAATGGTGGATCTGAGGCCCTGACGGTCAGTCTGTCTGTTTCGTCGACGGTAAGCCAGGGAACGATTGGGTTTCGCTAAAGCTTTGGTTTTTTGCGCCGTTAGCGTGTATGCGATAGACCAGCCAAATTCCTGCAGCAAGGATCGACTCGAGCCCGGACACCCCAGACAATGGACACTCAGGCAAGTTTCATTGACGTAAATGACCTGCGTATCGGTCACTTCGTTCATATCGACCTCGGGTGGTTGTCGCATCCCTTCCCCTTGAACAGCTTCAAGCTGCAATGCCACGAGCAGATCGCAACGATCCGCGGACTGGGAATCACGAAGGTCCGGTATTCGCCCGACAAGAGCGACCCGGAGTCGCCGGCTGTCGGCTCGGAGAACGCCGGGCAAACGGTCGCCCCGATCGAAATCGATCCGCGCGAAATTCAAAAGGAACTGCGACGCAAACAGGACGCTGCTCTCAAGGTCTGTGAGAACGGGTTCTCAGACGCGGCAAGAGGCTACCGGGAGCTGATAGGCAGCCTCAAGAGCTTGCCGACCAGATCGTGGGAGCAATCACGGCTCCTGGTTGATGGCGTGATGGAACAGGTTCAGGACTTCGAAGAAGTCAGCATCCGCCTTCTCTCCGAACAGATCGGTGACCGCGCATCGCAGCACTCGATCAATGTGCTGATTCTTTCCCTATTGCTCGGGAAAGCCTGCGGATTACCCGATGAGGTTCTGAAGGATCTCGGGTGCGGAGCGCTCTTGCACGATATCGGCAAACAGGAGCTCCCAGATCGGCTGAAATGGTTTGACGAGCAATTCACGAGCGCAGAGAACAAACTGCATCAGGAACATGTAAGCCGTGGCGTCATCCTGGGCAAGGGCATGAAAATGTCCACCGCCGCCCTGCTCTGTATTGCGCAGCACCATGAGGCCATGAATGGGTCGGGCTACCCGATGCGAATCTCGGGGGCGCAAATATCGCCTCTGGCCAATATCGTGGCCCTGATCAACAAATATGACTGCCTGTGCAATCCCGGCAACCCGGCCATGGCAATCACACCGCATGAAGCGCTCGCCGCGCTCTACGCCCGATTCAGGGGGCTGTTTGATGCCAATACTCTCAATGCCTTCATTCGCATGATGGGAGTCTATCCGCCCGGATCGGTCGTTCAGCTGAACGATGAGCGCTACGCAATCGTTGTCTCGGTGAATTCGTCCCGACCGCTCAAGCCCTCCCTGATCATCCATGATCCGGGTGTGCCCAGGGAGGATGCCTTGATCGTCAACCTCGAACAAAGCGCGGATCTTGGCATCAAGCGAAGCGTCAAGCCATCCCAGTTGCCGCACGCCGTCTTCGAGTACCTGTCGCCCCGCCAGCGAATCTGCTATTTCTTCGAGCGCGCCGTCAGTACGAGCGCGAGCGCAGGAGTCTCTCCGTGATGATGATTCTTCGCCCGTGGCAGGCGCTTCTGGACGGAATGATCGAAGCCGTCTGGTTGATCGACCCGATCGAGTTGCGGATCGTGGCGGCCAACCAGGCGGCGACCGCCATGCTCAAGATGGATCACCGGGAATTGATTGGCAAGAGCGTGGTTGATCTGGCCGCAACCCCGGAAGACCAATTCTTCTGGGAGGATGTCGCGGCCGGCTTCAGCAACACGATCTATTCGGAGACAACCCTGCTCCTGAACGACGGCACCACCATTCCGGTGGAACGGCGGGTCACTCGGGCGACGCTCAGTGTCGACACCGTTTTTTATCTCGTCGCCATTACCAGCAAAGCCGAACAACGTCGCGTCGAACAGGAGCTGGAATACCTGCTGGCAGAGATGAGAGCGACGCTCGAATCGACGGCGGATGGAATTCTGGTGACCGACAAGAAGGGCCGTATTCGCAGCTATAACCAGCGATTCGCCGAATTGTGGGATATTCCGCAAAAGCTGATGACGCGTCGCAACGACGTCGCGACCCTGCACTGGATGGCCCGGCAGGTGCTCGACAGTGCCGCGTACCAGAGCCGGATCAAGGCCATCAGCGACTCGGTTCTTGATGAATCGCGCGATATCGTCACGCTGAGCAACGGCACCATTCTGGAGCGCGTATCCCGTCCCCAGCTCGCGCGCGGGCAACCCATCGGACGGGTGTATTCGTTCCGGGACATTACGCAACAGCTGGCCAACGAGTCGCGTCTGCAACTCGCCGCCGAAGTGTTCGACGCAAGCATCGAAGCCATATGCGTCGCCGGCCCCACGGGCGTTATTGCCACGGTCAATCCGAGTTTTGAAAAACTGACCGGATTCGGTAGCGATTCGTTGGCAAGCAAGACCATCTGGGACCTTGTCCGAGCGGCCAAACACACTCTCGTTGAACACGATCTGCGTGAAACGCTGTCCCGGACCAACGCCTGGGAAGGGGAAGTCTATTGTCGTCGCCATCACGGCGAGGACCTGATCGCCCAAGCCTCAATTGTTCGCGTCCTCTCGGACGAGCAGAAGACATTGCATCACATCGTCTTCCTCAAGGATCTCACCGAGAAGATGGCCGCGATGCAGCGTATCGAGGAACTGGCCTATGGCGATGCGCTCACCGGTTTGCCCAACAGGGTGTTGTTGAATGAGCGCATCGATCATTCGATCAGCCTCTGCGCACGCGAAAACAAGACATTTGCCGTCGTTTTCGTTGACCTGGACCGCTTCAAGCAAATCAATGATTCGCTGGGTCACGACTTCGGCGATCAGGTGCTGGTCAGCGTGGCACAACGCATCAGGAACTGTCTGAGGGGCTCGGATACCGCTGCACGCCTGGGGGGCGATGAATTCATCTTTCTGCTCCACGACACCGATGCACAAGGAGCGGAAGTGATCGTGCAACGGGTGATGAACCGCCTGTGCGAACCGATCATCGTGGACAACCTCAAACTCACGGTAACCGGCAGCCTGGGGATTGCACTCTATCCCCTTGATGGAAAAACGAAGGAAGATCTCATCAAGAACGCCGACACGGCAATGTATCAGGCCAAAGAGCGCGGACGGGCCAACTTCCGCTTCTACCAACGCCAGATGAACATCGACTCGCTGTCCCGCATAAAACTTGATACGGCGATGCGCAGCGATCTCGAAGCGGGAAAGTTCAAGCTTCAGTATCAACCGCAGGTCGATATTCCGTCCGGGCGCATCGTCGGCGCAGAAGCCCTGCTTCGCTGGACCAGTAAGGAACTTGGAAGCGTATCCCCCGCGTACTTCATTCCCGTTGCCGAAGAGACCGGATTCATTGTCCCGCTTGGACAATGGGTGTTGAACCAAGCCGCGGAACAAGCCGCCCGGTGGCAGGCGAAGGGCCTTGATCTGGTCGTAGCCATCAACGTCTCCGCGCTGCAGTTTCAGAGCGCGTCCTTCATCGACGACGTGACCAGAGCATTAAACGATGTCGGCCTCGAACCTCATCGGCTGGAATTGGAGCTGACCGAATCGATCCTGATTCAGCACCTCGACGAAACCCTGGTCAAGCTGGAAGCCTTGGCCGGTCTCGGAGTTCGGATATCCATCGACGACTTCGGCACCGGTTACTCCAGCATGGGTTATCTCAAGCGCTTTCCCGTCCACAAACTGAAGATCGATCGGTCGTTCATCACCGGGTTACCCCACGACGAGAGCGACTACGCCATTACGCAGGCGATTGTCAGCATGGGCCTGGCCCTGCGTCTCCAGGTTATCGCCGAAGGCGTGGAAACGGAGCTGCAAAAGAGCTGTCTGGAACAGCTGGGATGTAACGAATACCAGGGTTTCCTGATGTCCGGCGCAGTTGATAGCCAACGTCTGGAAAAGATGCTGATCGAAGAAAACGGGACGCTGACTGTTTAGCCCACATCCACGCGACCGGGAGGTGTCCTGCTTCCCGTTCTGCTTCGTTATGTCTCCTTAAATCTGTTCGATAGCGATTTCGTTTCGCGCTATCCACTCCAGAGCCGACGATTCGGCGCCTTCAGCCAAACCTCCCTGCTCCTCCAGTCGGCGGTAAACCTCGTGGATGATCTCGCGCAACTGCCAACGCGCCTCTCCTAGCAGGATATTGAGTTCAACCATGGCTTCCGGATCATCCTGCAGAATGGCAATCAGGATTCCCGGATTGCTCACGTCGAAACCGGCATGCAGCAACATTCGCTGCAAATCGTCGATTCGCTCGTTGATAATCGACAGGAGCGGCATGTCCGCATGAGCCGCCTCGGTGTCGATACCGCATTTGCGACGGGTGGCACTCCAATCCTGGAATACTCGTGCGACTTCCTTCAGCCTTGCCTCGAGCGTCGGGATGGAAGAAAAGGCCGATGCCTGTGTATCGCAAGGATCCTCTTCATACTGCATGTCCTGGACCAAGGACAGAAGGCAATTGCTCAATTCACTATTGAATTTCTTCTGGTTGAGTTTGAGCAGCACAGAGAACCGGGCCAGGTTTCTTGAATTCCGGCTTTGTTCAAAGATCGCATTGGCGGCTTCCGCCAGCATCAGAACCTGAGCTCCCAGACAAATCTGTTCGGCTTTCAAGCCTCTGGGGTATCCACTGCCGTCCAGCCGTTCATGGTGTTCGAAAACCGTCCGGCTGATTTCGGGGTGGTATTCGACGAACTCCCGCAAGATCAGGAAACCCGTGATCGGATGTGCGTACAAATGATGTCGCTCGGCTTTCTCGAGACGACGGCCGGGGCGCAGCAATTCGGGAGACACGTGCAAAATCCCGATATCGTGGAATACCGCCGCCGCAGCCAGAGTCGCCAGTTCCTTTGCCGAGAAGAAAAAACTCTTGAGTGCAAGAAATAGCGCAACCAGCGCCACGCGAATCGAGTGCTCGAAGACTTCCGGCCGTTGACTCCAGGCGACTGTCAGCTTGAATGCCATGGGCGCGACCAGGGGCATTTCGTCGAACGCGCGCAACATGCGATTCCTGATTCGGGCATCCCCGCGCAGCACCGCGAGTCCTGGATCGTTGTCCAGCAGATTCATGGCATAGTCTTTGAGACTGTCTCCGCTGATGCCGTTCTCCACGGAGAGGCAATGATCTATTTTCGGTATCAGTTTGTGGCTGATGAGGCGCTCGAAAAGCGCGGAATCAACCTTGACGCCCTTCTCGATAAGCTTGATGTTCTTGCTTGTGAAAATAGCCTGGTTGGTCACCACGCCCTGGGAATCGCCCATTCGGGTGATCGACCGAATGTAATGCTCGTCGTAACGCTTTTCCATGGAATCCGGCTGCTGTTTTCTTGATGGAGCATCGCGAGGAATGCCACTTGCCGAAGAGTCACGGGCAAGCGCATTTCCATGCTCTCCAGCATACCGATTTCGGGAAGCAATGCCGTATAGGAAACGTGCATTTCTCGCGCAAACGGGCTCTGGTCGTGCAACAACGCAACAGCACGCCCCTTAACGGCGGCATGGTGAGATCGACAGGCTGCCAGGAGTCCTGCCGTGACCATCAGTCTCCCGTGGCGATGACACGCATCGGCTCCGACAACTGGCACGCCGCGGCACATCAACAGCCGGGAGCCGACATTCAACCCACCATCACCCGGTTCCGCCCGCCTTCCTTGGCCCGATACAGCGCCTTGTCCGCGCGCGCCAGCGCCGCTTCGAACGAATCGTTCTCCGAAGCCAGCGTGGTGAACCCGATGCTCACGGTGACTCGGACGGGCGCACCATCGTCAGCAGTCGCCATGACTGAGTTCTCCACGGCAGCACGCATGCGCTCGGCGATGATGGCAGCGCCCGCCTCGTCGGTTTCGGGAAGGATCACGGCGAATTCCTCGCCGCCCAGCCGCCCCACGGTATCCTGGTCGCGCACGGCTTCGTTCATTACGCGCGCCAGGCCCTGCAGCACGCGGTCTCCGGTCGGGTGACCCCAGGCATCGTTGATGTGCTTGAAGTCATCCACATCGAGGATCATCAACGCCATCGGGCTTCCGTAACGACGCATGCGCGCCAACTCATGCGTACCGCTCTCCATTAGATGGCGCCTGTTGGACAATGCGGTCAGCGCGTCCACGGTGGCCAACCGCGCAAGCCTGCCCAACGCGTCGACCAGTTGGCCGGAAAACAGCGCGCCCCAGACGGTGACGAAGACCAGCGCGATGGACACCATGATTACCTGCCGTCTCCACGGCTCCAGCGTGTCGTCGAGATTTGCCGTGACCAGGATGACGATCGGCAGGTCGCCAATGCGCCGGTAGCTGACCAGGCGCTTTGCGCCGTCGACCGGGGTATCTTCCCAAGCGAAAAACCCTTGCCGGTTTCGGGTGATCATTTCCAGTTGCAAAGAACCCGGCTTTGCCAGCGGCTTGCCGATGGCACCATCGTCATGCGGCGCGCGGGCCAGCAAAATGCCGTCGTCACGCCAGAGCGAAATCGAACCTCTCGGCTTGCGGCGCTCCTGTTCGAACGTTTCGATCATCTCGGTCAGGTTGACTGACGCATTCATCACGGCGAACCCGCGGTTTCTCTGCACCATCTGCGTGGTGATCGGCAGACGCCACTGGCCGGTCACGCGGCTGACGACAGGCACGCCGATGTGCTGTTTCCCCGGCGGAGCTCGCATCGCCGCCTGGAAATACTCGCGGTCGGCCACATTGTCGAGCGGCTGGCCCGGGTCGCCGGGGAGGGAATGGAGATCACCGCTCGAAGTGATCAGGCGGATATCGATCAACCCGCCGGTTTTCCTCCGAAAATCGTCAACCAGGGAAGCAAAGCCCTGATCGGCAAGCGGATCGACAGTCCTGTTCTCGGCCAGCCAGTGCTCGGCAGACATCTGGATGATTTCGGCCATCTTGACCACGTTGCGGGCATACTGCTCGACCGCATGAGCCATCTGCAGCAATCCGTTCTCGGTGGAGGACATCACCTCCTGCCGGCTGGAAACCGCCCAATAACCGAAGAATCCCCACAGGCTGGCCAGAAACACGGCCGTGAGCGCGGCTACGTTGCGGATAGCCCGGCGGTTATCCCCCTGCGACGGTGCGCTGTCAGCCATTCTCTCCCCAAAAGCCGAACCCGCTGAGTTTCCGGATGAACCACACGTCGCCCGCGAACGAGCGACATGCGCGTAAAGACATACTAGCCTGCGCTTCGTTCCCCGACAAAGCGGAGCGCGCAAAACGGATCGGCATAGGGGGCGGCCAATGTCGGTCGCACCCCTGCCACACCACCCGGCATGCGGGTCCGCACCGGGCGGTTCGAGAAGTTGAGGTTATGAGAGCCGAGGCACGCCGAGTTTGTCGAAATAGGCGATATTGAGCAC
>JARKPC010000097.1 GCA_029975435.1 Propionivibrio sp.
CTCGATCTCATTGGAGACAAGCGGCTCGTCGATGTCACCACGAAGGATGTCGAACGTATCGCGGCCGGCAAGACGGCGTCCACCAGCTACAACATCACCCGGACGATGAGTGCCATGCTCGGAGCCGCTGTGGCCGCCGGCAAGCTGACCGAGTCGCCGGTAACGTCCGGCTTCGCGAAGACCAGCCGGCAGAAAGACGATTCCACCATCGTCGAGTTGGGCGACGTGGCCAAGCTCGCTGCTCTGATGCCCGAAAGCCTGAGAGCGTCCGTCTGGCTGGCGGCGATCATGGGGCTGCGACTCGGCGAAGTACTCGGCTTGCAGCGCCGCGACCTCGACCTGGACGCCGAAGACGGCCCGGTGCTGCACATCCGCCGACAGTGGCTGATCAAGGCGAGCCCGCCGCGCTACGCGGACCCGAAGGCAGGCAGCGCCGGCACATTGGCGATTCCTGAAAGCCTGGTCCCAGTACTCCGCGACCATCTGAAGCGGTTCGCCGGGCCAGAGCCCGAGTCGCCGCTGCTGCCGTCCACGGTCAGCAAGAAGGCTCCCATATCGCAATCGTCCTTCGACAAGCAGTGGCGTACTGCCCGCGACCAGGTCAAGGCCGGTTTGCATTATCACGATCTCCGCGCCGTCGCGTTGACCTTGTACAACCGGCAGGGCGCGACCGCTGAAGAACTGATGAGGCGCGGCCGGCACACGGATATGGACACTGCCCGCGTGTATCAAGGTGCCACCTCCGCCCGCGATCGGATGCTGACCGCCAAGCTCGACGAGTCGCTACGCGAGGTGCTCGGGTGAACGATGTGATTCTGATGAGCCAGACCGACTGCGCCCAATGCCTCGGCACCACACCACGCACCATCCGCCGCTGGATCAGCCAAGGCCTCCTCGACCGCCACGACGCCGGCCAGGTCGACTACCTCCAAGCTTGCGCCGTGAAGGAGTCTGCATCGGCTGTCCAGCGGTCGACGCGCTTCCAGCGACTTGCGTAGCCACATGGCATGTCCTATGCTAACTGTTAGCTTGGGTTTGCTGTGTAGGTGCAACCGTCACTGACTAGCGCATTCACGGTGATTCGTCGGCTCTCGTGCGCTTAATATTGCTTACAAACAACCCCTATGATAAGCTGACGCCGCAGTGGCGCAAGAGGTGTGAAAAAGACCCCTGGCGCGTTCGTGTGAACTGACCACGACAATGTTCTCTGTTTTGAGCGATCCCTTTGCGTGATTGGGAGGTGCCATGCCTCCCTAGCCGCGCTCTGTCTTGACCCCGCAAGTTTCCACCCTCGCAACACACAAGAGTGCTGAGGCACTCCACACACACTTTCCAACCCTGGACGTCTTCGACGTTCGGGGTTTTTTCATGCCCGAAAAAAGGGGTTTCTGCAGTGAGCAAGCAAAACACGCTGCCCGAGATGATCTCGATCACAGAGGCAGCCGAACGCCTCGGCGTCAATCACTTCACGATCCGTCGCGCAATCAACCGTGGCGAGATCCCGGCCTACCGACTCGGAACCGGACGCACCATCCGCATCAGAGTGATCGACCTGAACAAGGCGCTGCGTCCGGTCACCAACCTGTCCGTCGATGACGGTGGTGACGCGGCATGAGTCCATATGAAGAAGGTCGCCCCGAGGAATCCCCCAGGGCGACCAAGAAAGCGTTTGTAGGCGCTGGGACCAATATACCAACTCTTCGTGTTGGATCCGCCAAGGTCCGGATCGACCTAAGTCGTTCACCCGATCCGAGCCGCGCGATCCAGAACGCCTCCGGCTACTTGCCGGGCACGATAGTCACGTTGGTGGTGGCTCCGCGTCAGCGAGTCTGCCTCGCCATCGACGATCTGCGCAAGCACGGCCTACACCTTGGCCGAGTCGATATCGAGTGCTCAGATGCCGTGACGCAGGCAGTCTGGGTCGATGCCCTGATCAA
>JARKPC010000124.1 GCA_029975435.1 Propionivibrio sp.
CGGCATGCGCGGCTTCCAACTTGCCGCGCGAAGGCGGATTCAGCGACGCCTGCAGCAGCTTGTTCAGGTTTTCCACGCCGCAGGCCAGGCGGTGCATCGGCGACAACACCTGCACATCCCGTCCGACATCGACCCCTTCCCGTGGCAGTTCATCGCAGCAAATCCGCACCACCAGTTCGGCGGCGGCGGCATCGTCAGCCACCTCCCGCAGCTGAAAATCGCGCGTGCTGCGCACATCGGGGAATTGACCGCGATTGATCCGGTGGGCATTCACCACGATCTGGCTCTGTCCGGCCTGACGGAAAATTTCGGTCAACCGCACCACCGGCGTTGTTTCCGAACGGATGATATCCTTGAGCACCGCCCCCGGCCCCACCGCCGGCAACTGGTCGACATCGCCGACCAATACCACCCGGCAGCCGTTCGGCACCGCCCGCAGCAAATAATACATCAGCAGGATATCCATCATCGATACTTCGTCGACGATTACCACATCGGCGTCGATCGGATTTTCTTCGCCCCGGCCGAACATCGACCGACCGGCCCTCGACCCGGTCGCCTCGAGTAGCCGGTGCACCGTCAGCGCTTCGCGCCCGGTCGCCTCCGACAATCGCTTCGCTGCCCGCCCGGTCGGCGCTGCCAGTACGATTTTGCAGCCCTGCAGCGACAGGACGTTCAGCACAGCCTGCACCGTCGTGGTTTTACCGGTACCGGGACCACCGGTCATCACCAGCACCCCATGGTTGGTCGCCGCCCGCACCGCGTCGCGCTGGGCCTCGGCCAGCTCGATACGGCGTTCCTGTTCAAACTTGGCTGTCAATGCAGCAACATCGGCCTCACGCAGTTTCTTGGCATGGTCGCGCAAAAACAGCAACCGCTCGGCCACTTTGCGTTCGGCGTGATAGAGATGGTCCGGATAAATCAAGGTCTGGCCCCAGGCATCTTCCATCGCCAGCGTTCCCTGCCGCAGCAGTTGCGCCAACACTTCGGCCACGTTGTAGCTGTCGCAGGCCAGTTCCTTGGCCGCCGCCTGCACCAACACATCCTCGGGCACACAGGTATGTCCGGCATCCGCCGTCCCCAGCAAGGCATAGCGAATGCCGGCGGCAATCCTGGAAAAATCCGCCGACTGCACGCCGCAAGCCAGTGCGATGCGGTCTGCCGTACGAAAGCCGATCCCGTCGACTTCCTCCGCCAAACGATACGGATCCTGTTCGATCACCTGCACGGCCCCTTCGCCATACACGGCATGGATCCGCCGGGCGAAAGCGCCAGGGATGCCGCGTGACTCGAGGAAAAACATCAGTTCCCGCAGTTCGGTCTTGGCCGAAAACGATTCGACGATCATCGCCAGCTTCTTGGCGCCGATGCCTTCGATCTCCAGCAGATGCCGCGGTTCCCGCTCCAGGATATCCAGCGTCTTCAGGCCAAATCGGGCCACCATCCGCTGCGCCATTGCCGGGCCGATCCCCTTGACGGCGCCGGAAGCCAAAAAACGTTCGATCGCTGGCAACGTCGCTGGCTGGATCCGCCGCATCATCTCGCCTCGAAACTGCTTGCCGTATTTCGGATGCGTCATCCAGTTTCCCGAAACTTCCACATCCTCGCCAGGCAGTGGCGCGCCGGTATTGCCAGCCACCACGACCATGCCCTTGTCCG
>JARKPC010000139.1 GCA_029975435.1 Propionivibrio sp.
GGCAGCGGCACGTGACCTGGCAGAAAAGGCCAGCCGGGCCAAGGCGGAATTTCTGGCCAACATGAGCCACGAAATTCGTACGCCGCTGAATGCCATCATCGGCATGAGCTACCTGGCAGCGCATGTCAATTCCGATGCGCGCGTCGGTCATTACGTCGGGCGCATACAGGCTTCGAGCCAGCACCTGCTGGGCATCGTGAACGATATTCTCGATCTGTCGAAGATCGAGGCGGGCAAGCTCCGGATCGATGTCGCGGAGTTCTCGCTCAGGAGCATGCTGGACGATGTGGCTGGCCTGGTTTCGGAACAAGCTCATGCCAAAGGTCTGGAACTGGAGATTTCTATCTCTCCCGAACTGCCGGATCGTTTCCTTGGCGATGCCAAACGCATCGGTCAGGTACTGATCACTTTTGCGAACAATGCGGTCAATTTCACCGAGAAGGGCCGGATCGTGCTGCGGGCGCGCGATCTTGGCCGCAACGGCGGGCGCATACGCCTGCGCTTCGAGGTCGAAGATACCGGAATCGGCATTGCCGACGACAAACTGCCGCTGCTGTTTTGTCCTTTCCAGCAACTCGATGGCTCGATGTCGCGGCAGTTCGAGGGTTCGGGGCTTGGTCTGGCCATCAGCAAGAATCTGGCTGAGCTGATGGACGGGGTCGTTGGCGTCAGTTCGCGTTACGGACACGGCAGCGTCTTCTCGCTTGAGCTGTCGCTGCCGATCGACGCTGCTATCGCCGGGCCGGAGTCATCGCTGATCCCGCGCGGAGCTGAAACTGCCGGGACGCTGGCGGAGGTGAGTCTTAGCGGCCGCACCATCCTGTTGATTGAAGACAACAAGATCAATCAGGAGGTCGTGCAGCATCTTCTGGAAATGGTCGGCGCCGACGTGACGGTCGCCGATGACGGGCTGCAGGGCATTCAACTGCTGCATGGCCAACCGTTCGATCTGGTGCTGATGGACATTCACATGCCGAACATGGATGGTTTCGAGGCGACAGCGGAAATCCGGGCGGATCCGAAATTTGCGCGCTTGCCGATTCTGGCGCTGACGGCCAATGCGCTGGAAGGCGATTTTGAACGCTGTCTGGCCGCGGGCATGAACGACTTCATCGCCAAGCCCATCCACCCGAACGAGTTGTTCTCCACGCTGGCGCGCCACTTGGATGCCGCGCCGCGGTCGGCGCCTGCGCCTCTGGCGACCAAGACGTTCGATGGCTGGCGAACCGGAGATACGGCCACGCCTGCCGCCGGTTCGGGAGACCACGCGGATCTGCTGGCCAGCCTTGCCGAAATCCCGGGAATCGACGTCGCTCAAGCGGTTTCGCGCATGATGGGGCGGCAGGATCTTTACGCGCAACTGGCGTGCCGGGTCGCGGCCGAGCGTTCCGATATGGTCGAAAAACTGGATACGGCACGGCGACACGGGGATCGCAAGTCCCTGCTGGAAGTGATCCACAGTGCCAAGTCTATTCTGGGCATGCTCGGGGCTGATGCCATGCAGCAGCGTTGCATCGATCTGCAGCAACGCCTGAGCGACGGCGCTGCAGTGGACGAGGATATCGCCTGCTTTTCGGCTGACCTGGCAACGTTACTGCAACGTCTGGGTGCGCTGACCCGAGGTTCTGACTGACCTGCTCGTCCCGGTATTGCGGCTGGTGCCGGCCGGTCGGGACTGAGTAGTTTTACTCCCCCTGCGTTTTGCTCCCTGAAACGCGATGTGTAATTCTTCGCGCGTTTTCTCGTCGTGCATCGAAGCCATTATCCAAGAGGAGGAGTAAAAATGAAGAGAGTCCTGACCACCATCGCCCTGTCCACGGCCCTGATGTTCACGGCCGGCACGGGCCAGGCCGCCGATATCAAGGAACGCAGCGCCAAGTTCCCGATCGTCAACGCGATCGACCACCCGCAAGGGCTGGGTGCGCAGAAGTTCGTCGACGTCGTCGACAAGAAGAGCGGCGGCAAGATCAAGATCAAGGTATTCCCGAACGGCACTCTGGGCGGCGAGCAGCAGGTCGCCGCGGCGATGCAGGGCGGCACGATCGAAATCTCCATGATGTCCCCGGCCCAGCTGGTCGGCACCATCAAGGAATTCGTCGTTCTCGACTTCCCGTTCTCGTTCGCCAACACGGCACAGGCCGACGCGGTTCTGGACGGCCCCTTCGGCAAAAAGCTGATGGACTACATGCCGGCCAAGGGCTGGGTCGGTTTGGGCTTCATGGAGCAGGGCTACCGCAGCATCAGCAACAGCAAGCGTCCGATCAACAAGCTCGAAGACATCAAGGGTCTGAAGATTCGTACGATCCTCAACCCGCTGTACGTCGATATGTTCAATACACTCGGCGCCAACGCCGTGCCGATGCCCTTCCCGGAACTCTATACCGCGATGGAGATGAAGACGGTCGATGGGCAGGAGAACCCGGAAACCACCGTCGACGCGAGCAAGTTCTACGAAGTACAGAAGTACTTCAGCGGCACGCGCCACATCTACAACCCGCAGATGCTGATGGTCAGCAAGGCCTTCTGGGATCAACTCTCCGCGGATGAGAAGAAGATCTTCGAGGAAGCCGCCATCGAGGCGCGTGATGTTCAGCGCAAGGCCGCCCGCGCGATGACCGAGAAGTCGCGCAAGGTGATGACCGACCACGGCATGCAGCTCAACGAAATCGCTCCGGCCGAACTCGCCCGCATGAAGGACGCGGTCAAGCCGGTGGTCGACAAGTACGCCGCCCAGCTCGATCCCGCCCTGATCAAGGCGTTCAACGCCGAACTCGAGCGCGTCAAGAACCTGAAGTAAGGCTATTGCGACAGAAGCCGGGATGATCGGGCCGATCATCCCGGTTTTGCCTAAGTGACAAGGGAATGAGGGGATCAATGAAAACTCTGGAGAAGTACGTGCTGAGCCTGTTCAACGGCCTCATCGTGCTGTTTCTGGCCGTCATGCTGGTATTGGTGTTCGGCAACGTCGTTCTGCGGTATGGCTTCAACTCGGGCATCACGATTTCCGAGGAAGTGTCGCGCATCATGTTCGTGTGGCTGACTTTCCTGGGTGCCGTCGTGGCGATGAAGGAGCACGCCCACCTCGGCATCGATTCCTTTACCAAACGTCTGCCGCCGGCAGGCAAGAAGCTTTGCGTGGTTTTGACCAGCATCCTTCTGCTCGGCGTCTGTGTCCTGATCTTCAAGGGCAGCCTGAAACAGACGATGATCAACATGGGAACCGCGTTTCCCGCCACCGGGTTGCCGGTGGCCATCCAGTATGCGGTCGGACTCGTTGCCAGTGTCGGCATCGGCGTCTATCTGATCCGCAATATTTTCGTGGTGCTCTCGGGTCAGGCCAGCGAACAGGATCTGGTGACCGTGCACAGTTCGCTCGATGAAGTGGAAAGCGTCTCCATCGAGAACGGCGGCGAAAGCGACGAAGTCGGCAAACAGGGAGACGCCAAATGACCGTACTGATTTTCCTTGGCTGCCTGATGGGCTTCATGCTCCTGGGCGTGCCCATCGCCTTCACGCTGCTCCTGGCCGGGACGGCCATGATGTGGCACCTCGGCATTTTCGACGCCCAGCTGATCGCCCAGAACCTGATCAACGGCGCCGACAATTTCGTTCTTCTGGCCGCGCCGTTTTTCATGCTGGCCGGCGAGTTCATGAATGCCGGCGGACTGTCGCGCCGTATCGTCAATATGGCCCTGTGCCTGGTCGGGCATATCCAGGGCGGCCTCGGGTATGTGGCCGTGATCGCCGCGATCATCATGGCCAGCCTTTCCGGGTCCGCGTTGGCCGACACGACCGCCCTTGCCGCGCTGCTGTTGCCCATGATGCGCGAGGCGAAATACGACGTGCCGCGTTGCGCCGGATTGATCGCCTGCGGAGGGATCATCGCGCCGATCATTCCGCCGAGCATTCCCTTTGTCATCTTCGGCGTGGCGGCGCAGGTTTCCATCACCAAGCTGTTCCTCGCCGGCATTGTTCCCGGCGTGCTGATGGGGTTCTCGATTATCGTGGCCTGGTGGCTGGTTTCCCGCCACGACAAGCTGGAAACGCGTCCGCGTCCCCCAATGGCAGAGATCCGCAAGACCTTCGTCGATGGAATCTGGGCGCTGTTTCTGCCGGTCATCATCATCGTCGGTCTGAAACTTGGCGTCTTTACGCCGACCGAGGCGGCTGTGGTCGCTGCCGCCTACGCGTTGTTCGTCGGGATGTTCGTATACCGCGAACTCAAGTTCAAGGATCTTTATCACCTGTTTCTCAGCGCCGGAAAGATGACTGCCGTGGTCATGTTCCTGGTCGGCGGAGCGATGGTCAGTGCCTGGCTGATTACGGTAGCCGACCTGCCGGGGCAACTGGTGGGCCTCCTCGGGGGGCTGCTTGAGTCGCCCAAACTGTTCATGTTTGCCGTTGTTCTGATTACCCTGATAATCGGCACCTCGATGGACATGACACCGACGATCCTGATTCTGGCGCCGGTGCTGATGCCGGTGGTCAAGCAGGCGGGGATCAATCCGGTGTATTTCGGCGTGGTCTTCGTCATGGCCAACGCGATCGGCCTGATCACCCCGCCGGTCGGGACGTCACTGACGGCGGTCTGCGGTGTGGGAAAACTGCCGGTCGGACGGGTCGTGGCCGGGATGTGGCCTTTCCTCCTTGCGGAAATCGGGATCGTGTTCCTGCTGGTACTGTTTCCCGACCTGGTCCTGGTGCCACTTTCGTTCCTGACGCGATGAGGCGCAGATGAGCGGCCCCCTGAGCGTCCTGCTGACGACGACGAGCTTTCAGGATACGCCCGGCGCGCATCATGACCTTCTTGCCCAGAGCGGGTTTGAGGTGATCCGCGCGCGGGGCCCGCTGAATGAAACGCAGATGCTCGATCTGGTGCAAAGGAACGGCGGTTTCGATGCGTTCCTCAACGGCGATGACCGGATCAGCGCGCGGGTGATCGACGCGGCCGGACCCCGGCTCAGGGTAATCGCGAAATACGGCATCGGTCTCGATTCGATCGATGTGGCTCATGCCACGGAGAAGAGAATCCCGGTGCTGTTTACCCCCGGCGTCAACCACACCACGGTCGCCGAGCACACGTTCGGCCTGATGATCGCCCTGGCCAAGGATTTCTGGGGGCACGCGAGCGCCGTCAAGAGCGGCCGCTGGGTCAGGCGCACCGGTCATGAACTGATGGGCAAGACGCTTGGGGTGCTCGGCCTGGGCCGTATCGGGCAGGAAGTCGTCAAGCGGGCGGCGGCGTTCGGCATGCATTGCGTGGCCTGCAGCCGGCACTGGCCTGATGAGTTCGCCAGTCGATACGGCGTCACGCGAGCCTCCGGCGCGGAGGAACTGCTGCGCGTGGCGGACGTGGTCACGCTGCACATGGGGCTGAGCGAAGCCAATCGCGGTTTCATCAATGCCCGGACGCTGGCCATGATGAAGAAGGGGGCCTACCTCATCAATACCGCACGCGGCGGCCTGGTCGTGGAGGAGGATGTTGCCGAGGCGTGCCGTCAAGGTCATCTTGCGGGTTACGGCACGGATGTACTCGACGAGGAACCCCCGCGCGTCGATCATCCTTTCCTGAGCATCGATTCCATTCTGGTGACCCCGCATATCGGCAGCCGTACCTTTGAAAGCGTTGAACGGCAGGCTCTGCGCGCGGTCACCAATCTTGTCGAGTACCTCGCCGGCGGGAAGGACTATATTCAGGCCAATCCATTTTGACCGGAGCCTTGGATGAGAGCGCCGGAACTCGAGGCAGCTTTCCTGGCTACCACATACCGTGTGGAAGCCGGAGACGAAGTATTCGATCTGCGGATCGGAAAAAATTATCCGGCTTTTTCGTCCTGGCTGAAGCGGCAGGGAATTTCCAGCTGGTGCATCGTCACGGCCTGCAATCCCGGTGGCAAGCTCTCTCACGGTCAGAACGTTGCCCGCACGCTGCGCTTGCAGAAAGCGATCGACCAGCGCGGCTGGCGCCATGCCGCCGCGTGCAACCGTGCGGATGACGGCACGTGGCCCGATGAGCCGGGTTTTTGCGTCTTTGATGCGGACGAGAAAGTCTTGTGCATGCTGGCCATCGAGTTTGGCCAGACAGCCATTGTGTGTGGAAGCGCCGATGACGGTCGAGGAGAAATTGTCTGGCTGGATGGCCATTGACACTCAGCACCGTGTTTCCCCTGTAGCGCGAATCACCGCCTGTTAGAATGTGACTAAAACACGTTGCAAACGGGGGCGGGATGGGCAGTCGGATCGGACGTTTCGAGATAATCCGGGAACTGGGGCGAGGCTCGCAGAGCGTCGTCTATCTGGCCCGAGATCCGCATCTGCAGCGCGAGGTAGCGATCAAGACCTTGCATTTTTCGCAGTCCGATCCGCAGAAAAATCAACAGTTGCTGTCCGAGGCCCGCATGGTCAGCCAGTTGCGCCATCCGAACATCGTGCCGATCTTCGAGGCCGGCGAAGAGAGCGGTGATCTCTATCTCGTTTTTGAATATGTGCCCGGCACGAATCTCAGCGATCTCCTCAAAAAACAGGGGCGGCAGAGCCCGCTCAAAGCGATCGGACTGATCCAGCCGGTGCTCGATGCCTTGGCCCACGCCCACGCAGCAGGGATCGTTCACCGGGATGTCAAGCCGAGCAATATCCTGGTTGATGAGAACGGAACTCCGCGGGTCATGGATTTCGGCATCGCCGCGCGTTCGGAAACGCTGTCGAAAGACGGGGATTCGTTCATGGGAACGCCCGCCTACATGGCGCCCGAGTACATTCAGGCGCGCGAGAGCAGCGAAAGGTCCGATATTTTCTCGGTTGGCCTGGTCTTCTTCGAGTTGTTGACCGGCAAGAAGGGAGCGCAGGGAAAAAATGCCCTGGAGATGATCGCTTATATCGTCGATAACGACATCCGTGTACCTGAGAAGGCCGGGGCCGAACTCGACGAGCGTCTGCTGGATATTCTTTACAAATCGCTGGCGCGCGATCCGCAGCAGCGATTTGCCACCGCAATGCAGATGCGCGAGGCTCTGGATGCTTACCTGCAACCGGACGAACCGGATGTCGTGTCGACCGATTCCAGGCAGAGCACCGTCGAGTTCCTGCTGCGGCGAATGCGGCACAAGAGCGATTTTCCCGCGCTGTCGGAGTCGGTCAGCACGATCAACAAGATCACCTCGTCGGACCGGGAGAGCATCGCCAACCTCTCGAATTCGATCCTCAAGGATTTTTCACTGACCAACAAGATTCTTCGGCTGGTCAATTCGGCGTTCTTCCGCCAAGCTGGTGGAGGCAACATCAGCACCATTTCACGTGCCGTGCTGGCCCTGGGTTTCGATGCGGTGCGCAATATCGCCGTGACCGTGATGCTGTTCGAGCACCTGAAGAACAAGGGCAATGCCAGTCACCTGAAGGAAGAATTCCTGCGCGCCAACCTGGCCGGGATCCTGGCCAAGGATATCGGCGAGAAGACGGCGCCGCGCGAGGTCGAGCAGGTGTTCATCTGCTCGATGTTCCACAATCTGGGCCGCTTGTTGAGCCAGTATTACTTTCCCGACGAAAGCGAGGAATTGAAGCGGGTGATGGAGCAACGCTCGTGCAGCGAAGAGGCGGCCTCGATTCAGGTGCTCGGGATTACCTTCGAGGAACTGGGCATCGGTATCGCGCAGAGCTGGGGGTTTCCGAATCTCATCGTCAACAGCATGCGCAAGCTGCCGGCCGGGAACGTGCGCAAGGCAGGCACGGCGGAAGAGCGCATGCGTGTCCTGTCGGCCTTTTCAAATGAGCTTTGTGCCTTGATTTCGGAAGTGGATCCTGCCACCCGGGACAAGGAACTGCGCAAGGTTACCGCGCGGTTCGGCGACAACGTCGCGCTCAGCGAGCAAGTTCTGCGCGAGACGATGGAAAAATCGTTCCAGGACGTGGCCCACTTCGCCGGCATCATCGGCATCAACCTGAAGCAGTCCGCGTTCGGCCGCCAGATGCAGTCCTGGAGCGCCAAGCCGGAGATATTGGCCGGCACTAAATCCGAGCCGGCCGTGCCCGAGTCGGAAGATGGAGCCGGCTCGGACACCGTTCTGGCCGAGGCGGTTCCGGTCGGGGCCCCCGGAAGCTTTCCCGCGGGGGGGGAAGAGGATACAGCGTCCCGTGTCGGTAGCCCGGAGGCCATCCTGATGGCGGGAATCCAGGATATAAGCAACACGCTGGTCGAGGATTTCAAGCTGAACGATGTATTGCGCATCATTTTGGAGACGATGTACCGCGCCAAGGGATTCAAACGCGTTGTTCTGTGCGTGCGCGATGCGCGCAGCAATACAATGCTCGGGCGCTTCGGTTTTGGACCGGATGCACCCGAAATGGCGAAGCGCTTCAATTTCTCCTTGGCCTATACGCCGGATATTTTCCATGCCGCGTTGTCGAAGGGGGTGGATATCTTGATTACCGATACCAACGACCCGAAGATCGTCACGCGCATTCCCGAGTGGTATCGCAAGGGCGTCAATGCCGGAACGTTTGTGATTTTTCCGCTGTGCATCAAAAGCAATCCGGTGGCGATGATCTATGCCGACAGCGACAACGCCAGCGAGATCGTCATTCCCGAAAAGGAACTGGCCTTGCTGCGCACGTTGCGCAACCAGGCCGTCCTGGCCATCAAGCAGTCGGCGTGAGTCTACTTCTGGTTGGTAAACACGACTTCACGCGCCGATTTGCTGATCTCCACAACGGCGGGATGAGTCAGGCGTCGCTCCGTGGTGATGGCGAAGTGCTGTTCGATGACCGAGTCGATGCGGCCGACCTGTATGACCTTGTACTGTTCGCATATGTGATCGGCGATTGCGCTGGGTGACACAAACAGTCCGGCGCCGGCTTGTCCGAAAGCCTTGATCAATGCGCTGTCGTCGAACTCGCCAACGATGTGCGGGCGAAGATTGAGCGAATCGAACCAGCGGATGAGCTTCGGGCGGATGGCGACATCTTCGCCGGGCATCAGAAAACGCGCGTTATCGAGCATCTCGGGAAATTCGCCGGAGAGCTTTTCGGCGTACTGAGGCGCGGCGAACACGGCCAGGCTGCTTTCCCCGAGCAGGTGGCTGAACCCCCGGACATTCAGGTTGGCCGGCATCGGACGGTCGGCAATGATCATGTCCAGCCGCTGGATCGCCAGGTCGGCGAGAAGCGAGGCCAGGCGCCCCTCGCGGCAGACCAGATGGACGGTGTCCCCGAGCCTCAACGCCGGTTCGACCAGGCGATAGGCCATCGATTTGGACACCGAATCGGCGATGCCCAGATGGAAAGAGATAGGTTTGCGGGCCTTGTCGCTGTGCAGTGTCTCCAGCAACTCATCGCCGAGGGTGAAAATTTCTTCTGCAATCCCGAGAATCCGCCGTCCGGCGTCGGTCAGTTCAAGGTTGCGTCCCGACCGGCGCAGCAGATCGACACCCAGCCTTGACTCGAATTCGCTGAGTTGTCCGCTGATCGATTGCGGAGTGAGGTGCAACTGCTCCGAGGCGCGGGCAATGCTACCGGTCTTGGCTACCATCCAAAAATAGCGAAGATGCTTGAAATTCAGGTCTGCCATCTCTGATGGTGTGCCGTGACGAATGATGTATCGAAAAATACGATGTTTATGGCAATTATATTCGGCTCATAGGAATGATTGAACGAACGGAATGAGCGCAAGCAAGAATATTCTGATTTCTGCGGATGGACTCGAACTCTCCGTGCACACTGTCAAGGCGTTGAGTTGGCCAAAACGTTTGCGCGTGCCGGGGGCCACCATAGGAGTGTCGTCGAGCAGAAGGCCGCCGGACCCGGCAAGTGTAAGAAGTCGTAACATCCGCGCTGATGTGTCGGTCGGCGGGCGGTAGCGAGCGTTATCGGTCTTGTCTGCTCACCGAACAGAGGAACGAATCAATGAAGCCCTTACACCTTGTCTCCGTCGTTGTCGCTGCCACTCTCTCCGTCTCCGCATGCGTCGTGGCGCCGGTGCCTCCTGCGGGCGGCTATTATGGCGAGCCCGTGCTGGTCGCACCGCCCCCTCCGCGTGTCGAATACGTCGGCCCACCGCCTGCCGTGGGTTACGTCTGGATTGGGGGGTACTGGAACTGGTACGGCGGGCGCCATGTGTGGGTTCCCGGACGATGGGAAGCGCCCCGCCGCGGCCAGGCATGGGTGCCGCACCGCTGGGAACAGGATGGGAGGTACTGGCGGCAGAGCGGTGGTCATTGGACCGAAGACCGCCCACCGCAACGCGGGTGGCGCTGAGCGCCGATCGATGAATGTATCGGTGGGGCTGCCGTGGCTATTCCCGGCAGCTGTCCGTCACCAGAGTTTCCACCAGGGTTCCTTGCGGTCAAGGCCGCGTGTGTAGTAGACGCTGTCGGGGAAGTTCTTGCGCATCACGCGCTCTGCATCGTCGCGCAGATCGTTCATGCCGAGAAGGTCGTAGGCCTTGACCATGATGAACAACGCCTCCTCGGTGGCCGGGACGTCCGGATAGGCCTTCACGGCGTACTGCGCGCGGTTGATGGCCGCCACGTAGGCGCCACGTTTCATGTAGTAACGAGCGACATGGACTTCGAGTTGGGCCAGCGCATTGACCAGATATGTCATGCGCAAGGTGGCGTCCGGCGTGTATTTGCTGTCCGGAAATCGGGTAACCAGTTCACGGAATGCTTCAAAGGACTCCCGCGCTCCCTTGGGATCGCGTTCGGTCATGTCCTGTTGGCTGACGTAACCCATCAAGCCCATGTCTTCGTTGAAGTTGATCAGCCCGCGCAGATAGTAGACGTAGTCGACGTTCGGATGGTTCGGGTGCAGCTTGATGAACCGGTCGCAGGCGGCGAGGGCGGATGCGGGCTCTCCGGATTTCCAGTAGGAGTACGCGATATCGATCTGCGCCTGCTGGGCAAAGCGCCCGTATGGATAGCGCGATTCGAGTTTCTCGTAGTGTTTGATGGCTGTGTCGTAGTTTCCTTCGTTCATTGCTTCCTTGGCCGTGGTGTACAGCTTGTTGGCCGACCAGCCGATGGTTTCGTCCTTGACCTCGGGCAGCAGTCCGCAACCTGATAGAAGCGTGGCAAGAAAAAGCGCTGCGATTACCGCTAAACTACGCATGATGAAAATTCCACCTAAAAAGACCGACGTCACCCGCTCCGGGAGCCCGGAGCACGAAGATCGACACGAAGAGCGCGCCGATTATAGCGCAATAGCCCGGCAGGCTTTGCGGGTTCCGCAGGGCGATGGTGGCCTGCGCCTCGATCAGGGAGTGGCCCGTCTGTGGCCGAAGCATTCCCGCAGTCGACTGCAGAACTGGATCCGGGAGGGACTTGTCCGTGTCGATGGCGTCGCTGTGAAGGATCCGAAACACAAGCTCTGGGGCGGCGAACTCGTCGAACTGGAGGAGGCGCTCGATGAGCGTGCGCTGTCCTCACTTCCCGAAGCCATCCCGCTGAACATCGTCCATGAAGACGAGGCGATCATCATCATCGACAAGCCAGCAGGCCTGGTGGTGCATCCGGGTAGCGGCAATTGGAGTGGAACCTTGCTCAACGCCCTGTTGCATCACGAACCGGCCCTCGAACATGTGCCGCGGGCCGGCATCGTGCACCGCCTGGACAAGGAAACCAGCGGGTTGATGGTGGTCGCCCGGACGCTCGAAGCGCAAACCGATCTGGTGCGCCAGTTGCAGGCGCGTACCGTCAAACGCTACTACCAGGCAGTGGTGCGCGGCTCCGTCGAACGCGGTGGCACCGTCGATGCGCCGATCGGGCGCCACCCGACGCAACGCACGAAAATGGCGGTGGTCAAGAGCGGGAAGCCGGCTCGCACCCACTACCGGGTGGTCGAGCGTTTCATTGATTGCACTCTCGTCGAATGCTCACTGGAAACCGGGCGGACGCACCAGATTCGCGTCCATATGGCGTCCATAGGACATCCGCTGGTCGGCGATTCGGTCTACGGAGGCGGCACCAGTCGCGTGCCGATCGGTCCCGAATTCGGCCGCCAGGCTCTGCATGCGCGTCGCCTGGGCCTCGTGCATCCTGCGACCGGAAAACCGATGCTCTGGAAATCGAGCGTCCCCGAAGATATGGCCGAACTGATCGAGACAGCGCGCATGCTCGCTTTCGAGGCGCGCGCCGCCGAGGAAGAGGATGAGGATTGGGACGAAGAGTTCGAGGACGGACCTGAGATCATCTACGCTTACGGCGATGACACCGAGGATGACGATGTCGATCTCGAATAGCCCGGAATTCATCGTTCCCGACTGGCCTGCGCCGCCTGGTGTCGGCTGCCTGGTCACTACCCGCCAGGGAGGGGTTAGCCAGGGAAAGTTTTCCAGCCTCAATCTCGGCGATCACGTCGGCGACGATCCGAAAGCCGTGGCGGCCAACCGGGGTTTCGTCGGCCGGAGCCTCGGCGCCCAACCGGTCTGGCTCAACCAGGTACATGGCACGCGGGTTGTCGATCCGGCGGAACAATGGCGGTACGATGTGCCGCCCGAGGCCGATGCCGCTTGCACACGGCGAACGGGTGCCGCCTGTACGGTAATGACGGCCGATTGCCTGCCGGTGCTTTTGTGCGACGATGCCGGAACCGTCGTGGCGGCCGCGCACGCCGGCTGGCGCGGGCTTCTTGCCGGGGTGCTGGAAACCACGGTTGCGGCGACGGGGGTGCCCGGAACACGTCTCATGGCCTGGCTCGGCCCAGCCATCGGGCCGCAAGCCTTCGAGGTGGGCGAAGAAGTGCGCGCGGCGTTCGTCGCGGCCGCTCCAGAGGCGACGCAGGCATTCCATGGCGTGGCCGGCGGCAAGTGGCTCGCCGATATCTACCTGCTGGCGCGGCTGCGCCTCAAGGGGCAGGGAGTTGAACGCGTGTTTGGCGGCAACTTCTGTACGTTCACGGAACAGGACCGTTTTTTCTCCTACCGGCGTGACGGGCAGACAGGGCGCATGGCATCGATGATCTGGCTGACTACCGGAGAGGTTTCAGAATCACCAATTTGAGGTATTCGTGCTCATCCGGTCGAAGGGTGACCTGCTGGAAACGGATCTCGCCCCGCTTCGGGTGCATGAAGCGGCGTTCTCCCCCTTGCCGTTCGAGAACGTCGTGCTGCTTCCAGAAACGGGTGAAGTCGGTGCTCGCGGCTGACAGTTCGTCCACCAGGCGGATCAGCTCCGGCTCCTCCAGGGTGTTTCGGCAATCCGCGCGAAACTCGGCAGTAATGCGGCGCGCGCGGGCTTCCCAGTCCACCAGGAACGACCGGGTTTGCGGCTCGAGAAACACGAAGCGCAGCAGATTGGGGGCTGGTTCGTCTGCCGCGCGCGGCTGATCCAGCCAGCCGGTGAATAGTCTCGTGGCGGCATCGTTCCAGCCCAGCAGAGCCCAGTAACGCCCCATCAGGTAGGCCGGCACGCGTACCTCGGAGAGCAGTTCGACGAACAGGGGAGGAACGTCGTCGTTTTCCGACCGGTTTCCTTGCGGATCGCGCCGGTCGGCGATTTCGAAGAGGTAGGCGCGCTCGCCGCGGGTCAGTCGCAGATTCCCGGCCAGGCGGTCCAGCGCCTCGGCCGAAATGTTGACCTCACGTCCCTGCTCGATCCACGTGTACCAGGTTGTGCTGATCCCGACGATCTGTGCCATCTCCTCGCGGCGCAGCCCTTCTGTGCGTCGGCGACTGCCGGCGGGGAAGCCGTAATCGGCTGGCTGGCTGCGACTGCGGATGGCTTGCAGGAAAGCGGCGAGTTCCTTGCGGCGCGCACGGGCGGTTTCACTCTTCACGGTTTGTTCTCAGGCTATTAGTACTTATACCAGTATAACTACTCGTCTTGTCAGGGTATAGAGGCGTCGTTAAGATCACCCTCGTACCCGGTTCCGGGTTCCCGTCGATGCGCCGAACGTGGCGCTTTTCAAGGAGAAAATACGATGGCCGGCAAGACCCTTTATGACAAGCTGTGGGACAGTCACGTCGTCCGCCAGGAAGCGGACGGCACCTGCCTGCTTTACATCGATCGCCACCTCGTACATGAGGTGACCAGCCCGCAGGCCTTCGAAGGGCTGCGTCTGGCCGGGCGCAAGCCGTGGCGCAAGGACACGGTGGTTGCGGTGCCCGATCACAACACGCCGACCAACCACTGGGACAAGGGCATCGAAGACCCGGTGTCGAAGCTGCAGGTCGATACGCTGGACGCCAACATCAAGGAGTTCGGCGCGCAGATCTACTTCCCGTTCAAGCACGCCAACCAGGGCATCATTCACGTCATCGCGCCCGAGAACGGCGCGACGCTGCCGGGCATGACCGTCGTCTGCGGCGACAGCCACACGGCGACGCACGGCGCTTTTGGCGCACTGGCGCACGGCATAGGCACCTCCGAGGTCGAGCATGTGCTGGCCACGCAGACGCTGGTGCAGAAGAAATCCAAATCCATGCTGATCAAGGTCAACGGTCAACTCGGCGCCGGAGTGACGGCCAAGGACGTGGCGCTGGCCATCATCGGGCGCATCGGTACTGCGGGCGGGACCGGGTACTGCGTCGAGTTCGCCGGGTCGGCGATCAGCGGACTCTCCATGGAAGGTCGCATGACCCTGTGCAATCTGGCGATCGAGGGCGGAGCGCGCGCCGGAATCGTGGCGGTTGACGACAAGACCATCAGCTACCTCGAAGGCCGACCCATCGCGCCGAAGGGCGAGAACTGGACCAAGGCCGTCGCCTACTGGAAGACGCTGAAGTCGGACGATGATGCCGTCTTCGACACGGTCATCGAATTCAATGGTGCCGAGATCGAGCCGCAGGTGACTTGGGGCACGTCGCCCGAGCAAGTCACATCGGTCGGCGGCAAGGTGCCGAATCCGGCTGCTGAAAGCGATCCGATCCGCCGTGCGGGTATCGAGCGTGCGCTCAAGTACATGGGCCTGCAAGCGGACATGCCGATCAGCGACATCCAGATCGACAAGGTTTTCATCGGTTCATGCACCAACTCGCGCATCGAGGACCTGCGCGCCGCCGCCACGGTTGCCAAGGGCAAGAAGGTCGCCGCCAACGTCAAGCTGGCACTGGTTGTGCCGGGGTCTGGCATCGTCAAGCGTCAGGCTGAGGCGGAAGGGCTGGACAAGATCTTTACCGAGGCGGGCTTTGAATGGCGCGAGCCGGGGTGCTCGATGTGCCTTGCCATGAACGCCGATCGCCTCTCGCCGGGCGAGCGCTGCGCCTCGACGTCCAACCGCAACTTCGAGGGCCGCCAGGGGCCGGGCGGACGCACCCATCTGGTCAGCCCGGCGATGGCCGCCGCGGCCGCCATCGCCGGCCATTTTGTCGACGTCCGCCAAGCCTTATAGGAGAGAACCCCATGAAACCCTTTACCCGACTCAACGGTCTCGTCTGCCCGCTCGACCGTGCCAACGTCGATACCGACGCGATCATTCCCAAGCAGTTCCTGAAATCGATCAAGCGCAGCGGCTTCGGTCCTTACCTGTTCGACGAGTGGCGCTACACCAACTACGGCGAACCCGGCATGGATTGCACAAATAGGCCGAAGAACCCGGATTTCGTGCTCAACCAGCCCCGCTACCAGGGGGCGCAGATCCTGCTGGCGCGCGACAACTTCGGGTGCGGTTCGAGCCGCGAACACGCGCCGTGGGCCATCGAGGACTACGGCTTCCGCGTGATGATCGCTCCGTCGTTTGCCGACATCTTTTTCTCGAACAGCTTCAAGAACGGCATTTTGCCGATCGTCGCCTCGGCGGAGATCGTCGACCGCCTGTTCAAGGAGTGCGCGGCAACCGAGGGCTACAAGCTCGACGTCGACCTCGCCGCGCAGACCGTGACGACGCCGTCCGGTTTCTCGTTCGGTTTCGACATCACGCCGCACCGCAAGCACTGCCTGCTCAACGGCTTGGACGACATCGGCCTGACGCTCCAGCACGCTGACGAGATTCGCGCTTTCGAAGCGAAGCACAAGGCAGCACAGCCCTGGCTGTTCACGGCGTAACGCGCAGACTCGCCTCCGGTTCTCGCCGGAGGCGATTGCCGCACGAGCTTACAGCACCCGCCCGTGCCACCACAGCGAGAGGCCGGCGGCGAGAATCGCGAACAACGCGGCGACGGCGGCGAACAGGGCGCTGATTTCGGTCTGCTTTTTCTCGAAGGCGATCTTCGCCGTCAGCGATTCGTAGATCTTCTTCAGGTCGACGGCGGTGCCCGCGTAGAAATACTCGCCCTGCGTCATCTCGGCGATGCGCTTCAGACTCTCCTCGTCGAGCCGGACGCGCATCGACCAGCCTTCGAAGCCGATCGTCTCGCCTTCCTTGGTACCCACCCCAACGGTGTAAACACGGATGCCGCGGTCGGCGGCCATCTTGGCCGCTTCCAGCGGGTCGGGGCCGGTCGTGCGCTGGCCGTCTGAGAGCAGGATGATCACTGCCGAGCGGTTCGAACCGGGTGCGACCGGAGTGAACTCCGGCTTCTGTTTTCCGGACTGGCCGATCGCGCCGCCTTTGCTTTCACGCGCATCCTGGAAACTGCGCCCGTAGATGAACTGGCTGACGTCGATCCCGGCGTCCGGGAAGAGCGTCGCCAGCGAAACGATCAGGCCGCTGCCGGTTGCCGTGCCACGTTGCAGTTGGAAACGGTCGATAGCGGCGACGAGGTCTTCGCGCGAGAGCGTCGGGGCCTGCACGACGGATGCCGTCGCGGCGAAGGCGACGATGCCGACCTTGGTGCGTGGCGGAAGATCGGTCAGGAAGGCCTTGGCGGCGGCCTGGGCGGCTTGCAGCCGGCTGGGCTGGACGTCGGCAGCGCGCATGCTGCCGGACACGTCCATGGCGAGAATGATCGTTTCCTGTTGCGTCGGCAGCAGGACGGTTGCCACCGGGCGGGCCGTCGCCAGCAGCAGCACTATCGTCGCCAGCAGGAACAGGGCGGGCGGCAGATGCCGCCGTATGCGGTTGCCGGCACCTAGCGCCTCGCGCACGAGGCCGAGACTGGCGTAACGCAGCGCGGCCTGCTTCTTGCGGCGCAGGATGAACACGTACAGCGCGATAAGCGCGGGGACGGCCAGCAAGGCCCAGAGCATCAACGGCCATTGGAAGATCATGAACGGGCCTCCGGAGTTGTGCGGGGCCGTGCTTCGAGGTGGGCGGGCATGCCGCCGCCGCTCGTCGCCCGGCTGCGCAGTTCGCGCAATTCGGCAAAACGCAGCAGCGCGTCGAGCAGGTCACTTTCGGTGGAGAGTTCAAGGGCATCGACACCGGCGGTGGCGAAGCCCTCGCGCAGATCCTCCTCGCGTTTTTCGGCCAGCTCGGCAAAACGCCTGCGGAAAGTTCTGTCATGTGTGTCGAGGAAAAGCTGCTCCCCGCTTTCGGCATCCTGCAGGAGCAGCATGCCGATGTCGGGAATCTCGTGTTCCAAGGGGTCCGATAGGCGTATGGCGATGACTTCGTGGCGCAACGCCAGCCGCGCCAGCGATTCCTCCCAACCCGGCGCGCTGATGAAATCGGACACGACGAACACCAGCGAGCGGCGGGGGACGATCCGCGCGGCGTGATCCAACAGACTGGCGAGCTGCGTTGGTGCCGGTTTGGTGACCGGCCGAGCCAGCAGAACGTGCAGCAGATGCAGCACATGGCGCCGTCCGCTGCGCGCCGGGACGACCGTGTCGACCGAACTGCCGTAGCACAGCGCGCCAACGCGGTTGCCGTGGCGTGTGAGCAGGCGGGCCAGCACGCCGACGAATTCGGCCGATACCGCCTGCTTCTTGACCCGTGAGCCGAAATCGAGCGATGCCGAGAGGTCGAGGAGGAACCAGGCGGTGAGATCGCGATCCTCGTTGAACACCCGCACGTAGGGCGTCTGCATGCGCGCCGTGACGTTCCAGTCGATGTGGCGCACGTCGTCGTGGTACTGATATTCCCGCAGGTCGGCAAGGTCGATGCCCGGGCCGCGGAAGAAGCAGCGGTAGTCGCCGTGCAGCAGCCCGTCCAGCCGGCGGATCACCGTCCATTCGAGGCGCAACAGCAGCTGTTCCGCGTCAGCTGGCTTGGACATGGCTTTCCAGCGCCTTGACCGGGGCGGGGATGTGCTGCATCAGCTTGGCGATCAGCGCGTCCGCGTTCATGCCTTCGGCCAGCGCCTGGTAGGAGAGTACGAGGCGGTGGCGCAGCACGTCGGGCACCAGTTCGGTCATGTCCTCCGGCAGCACGTAGTCGCGGCCGCGCAGGAAGGCCAGCGCCCGGGCACCTTCGACGAGGTTGATCGTTGCGCGCGGACTGGCGCCGAAGGTGATCAACGGCTCGAATTCCGGCAACCCGTACTTGGCGGGCTCGCGCGTGGCGCAAACGAGGCGCACGGCGTACTGCATCAGCGCGGGCTCGACGAAACCCTTGCGGCATTCGGCCTGCAGCGCCGCCAGTTGCTCGGTTGTGGCGATGGCGCCGATCACTGGCGCTTCGCCGGTGACGCGCTCGGCAATGACGAATTCCTCTTCGGGTGTCGGATAGTCGACCAGCACCTTCATCATGAAGCGGTCGACCTGCGCCTCGGGCAAGGGGTAAGTGCCCTCGGTCTCGATCGGATTCTGCGTGGCCATGACCAGAAACGGTGCCGGGAGATGATGCGTTTCGCCGGCGATGGTTACCTGCCGTTCCTGCATCACTTCAAGCAAGGCGCTCTGCACCTTGGCCGGTGCGCGGTTGATCTCGTCGGCGAGCAGCAGATGGGTGAATATCGGTCCGAGCGAGGTGGTGAATTCGCCGGTTTTCTGGTTGTAGATGCGATTGCCGATGAGGTCGGCCGGCACCAGATCGGGTGTGAACTGGATGCGCTTGAACCCCCCGGAGAGGGTCGCTGCCAGTGTCTTGATCGTCAGCGTCTTGGCCAGCCCCGGAACGCCTTCCACGAGCAGGTGGCCCTGCGCGAGCATGGCGACCATCACGCGTTCGAGGAAATTGTCCTGGCCGACAATAAGCTTCTTCACTTCGTACAGGATGCGTTCGATCAACGAGGCCACGTGTGCATGGGTCATATCGTGAATTGCCATGGTGTTCCTTTCGGGCCGGAAATCAGAAGGGTGGAACGCCGACTGCCGACGCGGCGTTCTCGATCGGCACGGCAAATGCCAGACCGACGAAAAAGCGTTGCTGCATGGGATTGAGGATGGCGGTGACGATGCCCAGCACCTCGCCCTCCATATTCACCAGCGGTCCCCCGGAATTTCCAGGATTCGCCGCCGCATCGAACTGGATCAGGTTGGTCAGTGCGCGTTTTCCGTCCGACGAGACGAACTCGCGCTTGAGTCCGGAAACCACGCCTGTCGACGCCGAGGGGCCAAAACCAAAGGGGAAGCCGACAGCGAGCACCTCATCGCCGGGGCGCAGGTCGCCGGTGGTGATCAGTGTCGCCGGTTGCAGGTCGTCAGGCAGCTTCCTGGCCTGCAGCACGGCGAGGTCGTTGTCCGGGTCGACCCCGGTGACCACGGCCTCCGATTCGGTTCCGTCGGCGAATACGACCTGGATGCGGCTCGTTCCGACGACGACGTGCAGGTTGGTCAGAATGCTGCCCCGCTCGGTAATCACTACGCCGGTTCCTACCGATTGCCGCTTGCTGGCGGAATCGTCCTTGTTGTCCTTGCCGTCCTCCTTGGCTTTTTCCTTCTTGCCTTTCTTGTCGTCCGGGTCGGCACTCTTTGGCAGGTTGCCAACGCCTTCCGGATGATCGAAACCGTCGACACGCACCACCGACTGGCGGATTACTTCGTAGGCTTTGGCTGCCTTCGATGGCAACGGCTTTTCCTCGAGGCTGGCGCGCACGGCGCGGTCGATGTCTTTCTGGGTAATAAGGTGAGGTGCTTCGGCCAATTGGCGATCGAGCAGGATGCCGGAAAAAACGGCCAGTACCCCGGCGAGTACCAGCGCCGAAGTCCGGTGTGCGAGAAGGAAACGCGTGAATCGTGTCCCCTTGCCCGCGTTTCGCGTTTCAGCTTGCGGTGGCTGAGGTGGATCTACCGCCTCAACGGTTACAGTCGGGCGCTTCTTGCCGGAAGTGCTGTACAGCGCGGTTCGCCTCATATGCTCCTCGCACTCGAATTCCCCTCGGGGAAACGACACCGGCCGAATCCCGTGCTACTGCCGATCTGGCCACGAGTATTTGGTCAACAAACCTTGGGGCAAGTTTCATCATGGCACGCGAAATCACCGAACTCCATCCGAATGAGGGAGAGCCGGAACGGATGCCGTGGCGCAAAAGAAAGCCCGCTACGCGAGCGGGCTTTCCCAAGAGGGCGCCACAGGATCAGTCTTGCCGGCGCCTCCAGATGAACACTCCCATCAATCCCAGACCAAGCAGTGCCAGCATGCCTGGTTCTGGAACCTGCAACGGTTCGGTCGAGATGGTGAAGCCGAAAGCGAGCGTCGTCGCCTGGCCTTCTGCCGTCGTGAACCCGAAGCAGCCATTTGCCTGACCAGCCGCCGCGCATTCCGAATTACTGAGGATCGAAAGCACACCACCCGTGACCGGGAAAATGTTGACGAAGTACGTGCTCATCCCCGTCCCGTCGTCGTAGTTGAAAGTCTGGTTCAGCAAACCGCCGGTCAAGACGAAAATGTCGTTGCACGGGTTGCCGGGTGGGCTGGCTGCCGCGCACGGGGTTGCGTTCGGCGTTTCCGTAAAGGCGATTGAGAACGGGATGATCTGGTCGGGGAGCGCCCCTTGCGGGGGGACGAACGGTGTCAGCGATACCGTGTTGGTCAGGATGGCGGTCAGCAGGGAAGTGCTACCCCCTTGAATGACTCTGTTGTTGTGCGTCAGGGACGTGCTGAATCCGAGGTAAGGCAGTGCTTGCGGCGGGTTGACGCCGAGATAGGTGTCTACCTGCCCGATTGCCGGATTGTTGCCAACTACCAATGAACTCTGCTGGTTGGCAGGGTTGCTAGGAATACCCCAGTGAAGCGTTGTCGATGGGAGCGTGGCCAGCGAGCCGCCGCTTCCGCCGTAGGTCGCAGCGGTGAAAATACTGTCGACCTCATAGTCCCACGTGGTGACGATGGCACTTGCCGGTGCGGAAACCATTGCCAGGGCCGCCGCGACGCCTGCAAACTTGGATAGTAGTCTCATGGTGTTCCTCCTGTGAATTGTTGCGAGAGAAACAGAGCATAGCGCGTACCAGTTGACGTAATTGTTTGATTTGTTGCGTCTAAAAGTCTGCAGCTAGATTTTTCCTAGGGCAATCTGTAAAGAATCCTGACAGTCGTTCTCATTTGCGTGTGCGCGGATCCTGCCTGTAAAACCGGGTGAAGAGGTTGTAGAGCGCCGGGTATTCGTTGTGGAGGATCTCCGGAGATTCGAAGAACGTTTCGCTCAGAACGGCAAAGAATTCCCCGGGGTTTTCGCTGGCGTAGGGATCGATCGCCAGCGATTCTTCCATCGGTATTCCATCTCGTTCTTCTCTTGTTTCCGCGAATTCAACCTTGGCGCAGAAATCGTCGAACGCGGCATACAGGGTCTGCTCCCACTCCGGGCGCGGGAGTTCGGCCGGCAGCGGCGGGACGCCATCGGCCTCGCCATTGAGCATGTCCAACTTGTGGGCGAATTCGTGGATCACCACGTTGTAGCCTTCGCCGGCCATTTGCGCATCGTGCCAGGAAATGAGCAGTGGACCGCCTTCCCAGGCTTCTCCGGAAGCCACGTCATCGTATTCATGGACTACGCCGAACTCATCCTCGACAATGCGCGGGATGACGAACTCGTCGGGATAGACGACGATTCCGACCCAGTCGCGGTAGCACCCGAGACCGAGATTAAGAATTGGCAGGCAGCCCTGAACGGCGATCGATACGCACATGGCGTCGGTGAGTTCGAGTCCTCCGGCCGGAGTGAATTCCTTTTCGCCGAGGAAGGTCTCGGTCAGTTCGCGCAGGCGCAGCTTTTCCTCGCTGTCCAGCCTGTCGAGAAACGGGAGGTTTTCCAGGGTTTCCAGCCACAATTCTTCCGGCAACGATGCTTGCTTGCGCCTTCCGCTTAGCCAGCCCATCAGTTTGCTGATAACCATTGCTTTCTCAGGGATTCTTTCGCGAGGTTGTCAGATATATTCCGAGAAATATCAGTCCGATGCCGACGAAGTGGAAAGGCTGCGGTACTTCGCCGAGAAAAAGCGCGGCAAGAAGGGTTCCGAACACCGGCATCAGGTGAATGAAGAGGCTGGCCTTGCTGGCCCCGACCTCACCGACCGCGCGGTTGTAGAAGATGTAGCCGACGAAACTGGGCAAGGTGCCGGTATAGACGATACCGGCCAGCGAGCCGGCAGATAGTTGCACGTGCCGCCCCTGCGATAACTCCCAGAGGTAGGCCGGGGCGAGCGCCAGCAAGCCGACGGTCGTGAACGCGGCGAGCAGGAGCATCGGATGGACACCGGCGGGCCGCCACTGCAGGCCGGTGGTGTACAAGGCCCAGACGAACACCGCGCCCAGCATCCACAGGTCGCCTGCGTTGAAGGTCAAGGCGGCGAGGGTGGCCAGTTCGCCGCGGCTGACGATAGTGAATACACCGCCGAGCGAGATGATCACGCCCAGCCATTCGATGCGCCGCAGGTGCTTGTTCAGGAAGGCCCAGGAGAGCGCGATGGTGGCGACCGGAATGAAGGAATTCAGGAGCGAGGCATTCGTCGCTGCGGTGTATTGCAGGGCAATGTAGGCCAGCGTGTTGTACCCCCCGACGCCGAGAAGCCCGAGTGCGAGTATGGCTTTCCAGCCTTTTCGGAGCAGCGGCCATTGGCCTTTCAGGTGTGGTAAAGCCAGGGGCATGGTCAGGAGGAAGGCAATGGCCCACCGCCAGAAGGCCAGCGAGAAGGGAGGAACCTCGCCGCGTATGGCGCGTCCGACGACCATGTTGCCCGACCAGAACAAGGTGGTGAGGGTCAGCAGCAGGTAAGGGTGGTGAAAACGGGCGAGCATGGGCGATGCGCTGGGCAAAAGGCGACATTATGCTTGAAGGAAAAACGGGAAGCGAAAAGTGAAATGCAGAAGCGTGCCGGTTTTCCACATTTCACTCTCCGCCTTTCATCTTTCATAGGTTGCGTTTCACTATAATCACGCCATGGTTTCCGTCACGCACTCCGTCGCCGCCCAGAGCGGCATCGAACATACCCTGCAAACGCTTTGTGCCGGCCTTTCGCCTGAAGAATCCGAACGGATTGGCCGGGCCGCCGAGTTTGCGCAATCTATCTATGGTGACCGCACGCTCGGCAGCGGCGAGGGTGTATGGCATCACGCGCAGGGCATGGCGTTGATCCTCGTCGGCTTGCGGCTCGACGTCGATTGCCGGCTGGCAGCGCTGTTGTTTGCCGTGCCAACCTACGATGAACATGGGCTGGAGCATATCGAGAAGCGTTTCGGGGCGGCGACGGCTCATCTGGTCGGCGGAATTTCCCGGTTGAACCGCATGCGTCCGATCACGCGCGGTTTCGTCGCGCATTCTCCCGAGAGCGGCCAGGAAAACCTGGCTGAAATGAAGGCGCAGATCGAAATCCTGCGCAAGATGTTCCTGGCGGTCGTCGAGGATATTCGAGTGGTCCTCCTCCGGTTGGCGTCGCGCACGCAGACGTTGCGCCACTACGCGGACAACCCCGACGAACTGCGGGTGCAGGTGGCGCGCGAAACGTTGGAACTGTACTCGCCCCTGGCCAACCGGCTAGGGGTGTGGGAATTGAAGTGGGAACTGGAGGACCTGTCGTTCCGCTTCCTGCATCCGGATACCTACAAAAAGGTCGCCAAGCAACTCGACGAGAAACGGGCCGAACGCGAGCAGTTCATCGCCGACGCCGTCGAGCGTCTGAAACGCGAACTGGAAGCGGTGGGCATCCAGGGCGCCGAGGTTTACGGGCGTCCCAAGCACATCTACAGCATCTGGAACAAGATGCGGAAAAAAGGCGTCGAGTTTTCCGAAGTCTATGATGTGCGTGCTCTGCGCGTCATCGTCGACGAACTCAAGGATTGCTATACCGCGCTGGGCATAGTGCATAACATGTGGTCGCCGATTCCCAAGGAGTTCGACGACTACATCTCCAATCCCAAAGGCAACAACTACCGTTCCCTGCACACGGCAGTGAGTTGCCCCGACGGGCGGTCGCTCGAGGTGCAGATCCGTACGCGCGAGATGCACAAGCACGCCGAACTCGGCGTGGCGGCGCACTGGCGCTACAAGGAAGGCGCGAAGAGCTCCGCTGACGCGACATACGACGAAAAGATTGCCTGGCTGCGTCAGTTGCTGGTGTGGAAGGACGAAGTCTCCGATTCTTCGGACTGGGTCAAGAACTACAAGGAAGCCGCGCTCGACGAGACGATCTACGTGATGACGCCGCAGGGCAGGGTGGTCGACCTGCCGCGCGGAGCCACGCCGATCGATTTCGCCTACCGCGTGCATACCGACCTCGGTCACCGCTGCCGAGGCGCCAAGGTGGACGGCGCGCTGGTCACGCTCAACACGCAACTCGAGACCGGGCAGCGCGTCGAAATCATCGCGGCCAAGCAGGGCGGACCGTCACGCGACTGGCTCAACGCATCGCTTGGCTACCTCTTCACCCATCGCGGACGTGCCAAGGTGCGTCAATGGTTCGCCAGCATGGCGCTGGATCAATCGGTAGCCGACGGGCGCGCCATCGTCAACCGCGAGCTGCAGCGCATGGGCGAAACAGGATTCAAGCTCGATGAACTGGCGGCGCGGCTTGGCTTTGCCAAAAGCGAAGACATGTTCATCGCCGTGGCGCGGGCCGAACTGAACATGCGTCAGTTGCAGACGGCGGTGCGCGGTACCGATGCGCAGGCCGAGGAAGAAAAGCTGGCTGCCGAGCCGCCAGTGCGCAAACGCAAGTCCACCGACGACAGCGAGAAAGGCATCCTGATCGTCGGCGTTGACAAGCTGTTGACCCAGTTGGCCGGGTGCTGCAAGCCGGCGCCGCCGGATCCGATCGTGGGTTTCGTCACTCGTGGCAAGGGTGTCTCGATTCACCGGGCCGATTGCCCCAACTTCGCCAACATGGAGGCGATGCAGCCGGAGCGGGTGATTGAAACCGCATGGGGTATCGAAACCGAAGGCGTTTTTGCGGTGGATATCGTGGTCGATGCCATCGACCGGCAAGGCCTGCTGCGCGACGTTTCGGAAGTACTGACCAAGGAAAAGATCAACGTGACTGCCGTGAGCACCCAGTCGAAGCAGGGCGCGGCGCATATGCGCTTTACCGGGGAAGTGAAGAATCTGGCCCAGCTCAAGCACACGCTGGCCGCGTTGCACGATGTTCAGGGCGTCGTCGGGGCGCGTCGCGCCTGATCAGATTTCCTCGCGTATTTTCGATTCGGCGTACAGCGCTGCGCCGACGATGCCAGCCTGGTTGAGAAAACCGGCAGCGACGACGGGTGTCTGGACCGTAATCATCGGGGCGAATTTTTCGAGCTTTTTGCTGACTCCGCCTCCGAGCACGATCAGGTCTGGCCAGAACAGGCCTTCCATCGCCGCGAGATAATGGTCAAAGCGATGCCCCCACTCCTTCCATTTGAGTTTTTTCGCAACGCGCACCGATTCGGCGGCGTAGCGCTCGGCCTCGATGCCATTGTCGAGAAAGATGTGCCCCAATTCGGTATTCGGGAGAAGCCGTCCGTCAGTAAACAGCGCCGTTCCCAATCCGGTGCCGATGGTGATGATCAGCACCACGCCCCGCACATTGCGGCCGGCTCCAAAGCACATCTCGGCCATTCCGGCGACGTCGGCGTCATTGGCCACATGGACCGCGCAGCCCGTTTGTTCGGAGAAAAATCGCTCCACCGGGAGGCCGATGAAGGATCTGTCGATGTTGGCGGCCGTACGGGCGATGCCGTGCTGGATGGCGGCGGGGAATCCCATTCCGATTGGTCCTGACCATTCCATCTGCTTGACCAGCGATTGCAGGGCCTTGCCGATGGCAGCAGGCGTCGCCGGACGCGGCGTTTCGATGCGAACTCTCTCGCTGAGCAACTCGCCGTCAGCCGTCTCGACGACCGCCGCCTTGATCCCCGTGCCGCCGACATCAATCCCCAGAATCTGCATTGTGGTCTCTCCCGAAAACCGTCCGATAGCAAGGATGCTAGCCTATCCTGTATGCTGATGCCAAAGATTCGAAAGGAGATCCGGCGTCATGCTTGACTGGCTTCAGAGTGTCGAACTTGCGAAAAGCTATCTGCTGCTCAATCACGGTCCGGTTGTCCTGGTCAGCAGTGCGTTTCACGGACGTCGGAACGTTATGGCCGCGTCGTGGGTGATGCCACTTGATTTTGACCCTCCCAAGGTGGCTGCTGTCGTCGATGGCCGAAGTTTCACGCGCGAACTGATCGAGGCGTCGGGAGAATTTGCGCTGAGCCTGCCCTGTCGTCGTATGGCCGACAAGGTCCTGGCTGCAGGCAGCGTCTCCGGGCGCGAAGGGGATAAATTCGCCCATACCGGGCTCACCACGTTTCCAGCCAGTCAGATCGGAACGCCATTGGTCCGTGACTGCGTGGCCTGGCTGGAGTGCAAGGTGATTCAGGAGAAGCACAATCAGCAGCGCTATGATCTGTTCATCGCCGAAGTGGTCGCGGCGTGGGCTGATCCGGCCGTTTTTTCCGAGGGGCGCTGGCATTTTCCAGATACCGCCCGGAGAACCATTCACTATCAGGCCGGGGGGTCGTTCTTCGAAACCGGCAGGGCCTTCGAGTGTGCGACCGAACAGACCTAACCCGCTTCGGCAAGCAGCCAATCAATTGCCTGTGCTGCCTGCGACCGATAGCCGCCTCCAAACAGGTTGAGATGGTTGAGTACGTGATAGAGGTTGTATAGCGTCCGACGCTGCGCGTAGCCGGCCGCCAGCGGCCAGGCTTCACGATAGGACGCATGAAAGGCCGCGGGAAAGCCGCCGAACAATTCGGTCATCGCCAGATCGGCCTCGCGGTCGCCGAAATAGATAGCGGGGTCGAACAGGGTGAGTTTTCCGTTGCGGTCGATTCCCGCATTGCCGGACCAGACGTCGCCATGAAGCAAACTGGGGGTCGGCTGATAACCGGAAAAAAACACAGGTAGCTTTTCGGCCAGGCGCTCTCCACGGTCGATAAGTGACCTGGGATGGCCGTTCGTTCGGGCGAGGTCGAGTTGAGGCAGCAGGCGTTCCCGAGCGAAGAAAACAGGCCAGTCCTGATGCGCGCGGTTCGATTGCGGCGTACTCCCGATGTAGTTGTCGCGGGCCCATCCAAAGTCTTTACCCGTGATTCGGTGCAGGGCCGCCAATGCCCGGCCGGCAACGGTGCCGGCAGCGTTCTCGCGCAGGGGATGCATATCGAGATGTTCGAGGACTATAAAAGTCTGCCGGCCGGCGCATCCCGCTCCGGCCACGCGCGGCACGCGAATGTCGGGGCATTTTGCCAGCGCGCGCAGGCCATCGGCCTCCGCTTCAAACATGTCGAGAAGCCCGATGTCATTGAGCTTGACGAACCATTTCTCGTTTCCGGTTTCTGCGACAAGCGCACGCGATATCGATCCTCCGCCGGTTTCGGTCAGGCGCGCTATGTTGCACGCGCTGCCGATCGCGCGGCCTATGGTTTCGTTCAGCGCGTCAAGGAGGTGGTCCGGAACTGTCAGTCGTGTTGATTTGTTGTCCATCAAAGACCATAGTTGTAGAAGCCGTTCCCAATAGCCGACAAGGTGAAAGCCGGAATGAAGCGCATGAATTCCATCGCTGACGATGTCCCGAAATCCGGATCTTGCCATATGCGGTTTTCCCAGCGGTTCTTCCAATTGTTCCTGTTTGCTTTCTGGGCGATATCCGCCTGCGCCCAGAACCTGTCGTCGGCCACACCGCTTGAAGTCGTCAATCTCCAACTGCGGTGGAAACACCAGTTCCAGTTTGCCGGATACTACGCCGCTCTCGAGAAGGGCTACTACCGCGATGCCGGTCTCGACGTGCTGATCCACGAAGGCACCCCCGGCAAAGCTCCCGTCGACGAGGTCTTGGCCGGACGGGCCGAGTACGGTGCGGCCAACAGCGAGGTTCTTCTGGCGCGGCTCAAGGGAAGCCCTGTGGTGGCGTTGGCGGTTGTTTTTCAGCATTCCCCCTCGGTACTCCTGGCGCGTGCCGACTCCGGGATCCGCACGCCGCACGATCTGGTCGGGAGGAAGGTCATGCTGATGGGCGGCAGGCACGATACCGACTTCTACGCCATGTTCCTGCGCGAGGGAATCCGGCCGGAAAGCATCGACATTCGTCCCTCAAGCTACGAGATAGAAGATCTTATCGCCGGAAAAGTCGATGCCTTCAATTCCTACCTGACCAACGAACCTTATACCCTGAAGCAGCGCGGCGTTGACTTCACAGTGATTAACCCCAGCCACTACGGTATCGATTACTACGGGGATATCCTGTTCACCACGGAACGCGAAGTCGCCGACCATCCCGAAAGAGTGCGAGCCTTCCGCGAGGCGAGCCTGCGCGGCTGGCGCTACGCGATGGACAATCCGGATGAAATGATCGGTCTGTTGCTGAGCAAGTATCGAGTCAAGAAGACCCGCGAACACCTGGAATTCGAGGCAAAGACGGCTCGCTCGCTGATTCTTCCGGATCTGGTCGAGATCGGGCACATGAATCCCGGCCGTTGGCGCGGGATGGTCGAGGCATTGAGATCCAGCGGCATGGTGGATAGCGATGCGTTCCTGGACGGCTTCATCTACGATCCCGATCCTCGGATTTGGCAAACGCGCTTGCGCAATACCGTGATGTCGCTGGGGGTGGTGATCGGCGCGATCCTCATCGTCGTAGCGTACCTGTTCAAGACGCAACGGCGCTTGCGCAGGGAAATCGATTTGCGCCGGCAGATCGAGGAGCAGTTGCTCAGCGTCAATGACCTGCTGCAGCGCACCGGAAGGCTGGCCAAGGTCGGCGGATTCGAGAGAGACGTTGTCAGCAAGACGACGGTCCTGACGGAGGAAGCGGCGCGTATCCGGGAATCGGTGCCCGGTGTGAAAATCCCGTTCGAGGAGAACCTCAAGCACTATTCGCCGGACGAGCAGCCGCTGCGAATCGCCGAGAACGAGCGGGCCATTCGCGAGGGAATTCCCTGGGAGCACGAGTCGCTGCAGACCATGCCGTCGGGAAGGCAAGCCTGGATATACACGCGGGGCGAGGCGGTATTTCGTGATGGCAAGGTGGTCAAGCTGGTCGGCGCAATGCAGGACATCACCGACCGCAAGAAGGCCGAACTGACGCTCATGCGCCGAACCCGCGAATTGGAAATGCACAACAGCATCCTGCGCCAGATCCATCTGGGAGTGGAATTGTCCGATGTGCTCAATTCGCTGGCCTCGCAGGCAGAGATGCTGCATCCGGGACTATTATGCTCGATTCTCCTCTTCGATGCGGAAGCCAATCGGCTATACCATGTCGCCGCTCCCAGTCTGCCGAGCCAGTTCGTCCGGGAAATCGACGGCATGCTGGCGAGCGAGGAAGCCAGTTCGAGCGCCTATGCGGCGTCAAGCGGAAAGCGAGTCATCGTCGAGAACATGAGTCGCAGCCCGGAGTGTTCGATGGCGTATTGCCAACATGCGACCGCCGCTGGTTTCCAGTCCTGCTGGTCACAGCCGATCAAGGGGCGAGAGAAGAGGGTTCTCGGCGTGTTCGCCATTTACCAGCGCGTCCCGGCACGCCCCGGCGATGAGGACATCCGTCTGCTGGAGAACTGCGCCAATCTGGCCGCGCTGGTGATCGAACACTATCTGGCCGAGGAAAAAATCCGCAATCTGGCGTTTTTCGACGTGCTCACGCAGTTGCCCAACCGTCGCATGCTCGTCGATCGTCTGCGCCAAGCCATGGCCAACAGCCGAAGAAGCGGCTGCTACGGTGCGTTGATGTTCCTGGATCTGGATAATTTCAAGCCGCTCAACGACACGTTCGGCCACTACGCCGGCGATCTCCTGCTGATCCAGGTGGCGAAACGGATCAGCAGTTGCGTGCGCGAGACGGATACGGTCGCGCGTTTTGGCGGCGACGAATTCGTGGTGATGCTGGGCGAACTCGACGAGCGCCGCGCAGAGTCCGAAGCGCAGGCGCGGGGGGTGGCCGAAAAGATCCGCAGCATCCTCGCCGAGCCCTTCGTGGTGACTATCGAAAGGGACGGCGATCCGCCTCTGGTCATCGAGCATCGCTGCACGGCCAGCATCGGGGTCGTGCTGTTCATCGACCACGAAGCGACTCAGGAAGAGATCATCAAGTGGGCAGACCAAGCCATGTACCGAGCCAAGGATGCCGGCCGCAACAACATTTGCTTCAATCCGTAATCTGCGGCGGCAGCAAAAGATCCACCGCCATCGCGGCTACGGCTTGAGCAGTTCGATCAACTCTTCCTGCGCGCAACGCGGCTTGCTGCGCGTGCTGCGGCGCTGGTGGTAGCTGCCGTCGGAGTCCATTTCCCAGGATTGCTGGTTATCAGCCAGATAGATCAGCAGGCCTTCGGCGATGACACGACGCTTGAGTTTCTTGTCCAGAATCGGGAAGGCGACTTCGATGCGTCGGAAGAAATTGCGTTCCATCCAGTCCGCGCTCGACAGAAGGACTTTGTCGGTTCCACCGGCGTAGAAATAGAAAACCCGGTGGTGCTCGAGGAATCGTCCGACCAGCGAGCGAACGCGGATACGGTCCGAGACGCCCTTGATTCCGGGGCGCAGGGCGCAGACGCCGCGCACGATCAGGTCGATCTTGACGCCGGCCTGCGACGCGTCGTACAGGGCGTTGATGATGCCGGGCTCCAGCAGGGAATTCATCTTGGCGATGATGCGCGCGCGCTTGCCGGCGCGGGCCGCCTCGGCTTCGGCCCGGATGGCTTCCAGCGTGTTGGCGTGCAGCGTGAAGGGAGCTTGCCACAGATGCTTGAGGGATTTCGCCAGGCCCAGGCCGGTGAGTTGCTTGAAGACCTCGTTGACGTCGTCTCCGATTTCCTCGTTGCAGGTCAGCAAGCCGAAATCCGAATACAGGCGCGCCGTTTTCGGGTGATAGTTGCCGGTTCCCAGGTGCACATAGCGGCGCAGGGAACTGCACGAGCGGTTGTCCTCGCGGCGGACGATCATCAGCATCTTGGTATGGGTCTTGTAGCCGACAACACCATAGACGACGTGCGCGCCGACCTGCTCCAGCTTGGTGGCCCAGCCGATATTGGCTTCCTCATCGAAGCGCGCCATCAGTTCGACCACGACCGTGACTTCCTTGCCGTTCTGCGCCGCGCGCAGCAGGGACTGCATCAGCACCGAGTCAGTGCCGGTGCGATAGACGGTCATCTTGATGGCCACCACCTGCGGATCGCTGGCCGCCTGGTCGAGCAGTTCGATGACCGGCATGAAACTCTGGTACGGGTGGTGCAGGAGGATGTCTCCGGCACGGATGGAATCGAAAACGGAACGGGTTTTCTTGACGGTCTTCGGCGTTCCCGCCTGGAAAGGCATGAACTTCAGATCCGCGCGTTTTACCAGATCCGGGATCTGCATCAACCGAACCAGGTTCACCGGGCCGGCGAAGCGGTACAGGTCCGTCTTGCCCAGCCCGAACTGGGTGAGCAGGAATTCCGTCATGGCCTGCGGGCAGTTTTCCGTGACTTCGAGACGAACCGCATCGCCGAAGTGGCGCTGAGGCAGTTCCCCCTGGATGCTCGCCCTCAGGTTCTTGACTTCTTCCTCGTCAACGAACAGGTCGCTGTTGCGGGTCACCCGGAACTGGTAGCAGCCGAGTACCTCCATGCCCGAGAAGAGTTCGCCGACGAACTCATGCAGTACGGAGGAGAGGAAGACAAAACTGTACTCGCATTTGCACAGTTCCTTCGGCAGACGGATAACGCGCGGCAGCACGCGCGGTGCCTGGACGATGGCCTTGTCGATCATGCGTCCGAAGGCGTCTTTTCCCTGCAGTTCGATGGCGAAGTTGAGGCTCTTGTTCAACAGACGGGGGAAGGGGTGCGACGGATCCAGCCCGATTGGCGTCAGGACAGGCATGACTTCGCGGAAAAAATACCCCTTGACCCATTCGAGTTGGGCTTCGCTCCACTCGCTTCGGCGCAGGAATTCGACACCTTCCGCCGCCAGCTTGGGCAGGATTTCGTTGTTGAACAGAGCGTATTGCTCTTCGACAATCGCGTGGGCTTCGTGGCTGATGTGTTCCAGAGCCGTTTGCGCCGACATCCCGTCGGGGGTCGTGGCGAGGGAATGGAGCTTGACCTGTTCTTTCAGGCCGGCGACGCGGATTTCGAAAAATTCGTCGAGGTTGCTGCCGACGATGCAGATATAGCGGAGGCGCTCGAGCAGGGGGGTTCTCGGGTTCTTGGCCTGTGCCAGTACGCGGCTGTTAAAGGCCAGAATGCCGAGTTCGCGATTAAGGAAGTTCTCGGCGGGATACTGAAACGCGCCGTTCTTCGGGGGTGCTGTTCGTGTTGTCATGCCAGCATTGGATCAGGAATGGGAAAGAGGGGCAAGAGCGAGCGCGGTAGCGGCGATTGTATGACTCTTTTGTTGCAGGAATATGTCGGCAATGGAACTTCCGCAAGCATTGGTTTTCAGGCCCTCCAGGCTCGGAAATCCCTTGCGGAATGCGGCAGGGGCGGAGCATCAAATTTCCCGTAGCTGCAAAGCGGCAGCCAAATAGGCTGGATTGTAGGCAGCGGTCTTGATTTTTCGTGGCAAGCTCATGACCCGGGATTTGTCGGCGCGAAAGAGATTCAAGGCGGCGCGGCGCA
>JARKPC010000147.1 GCA_029975435.1 Propionivibrio sp.
CCGGACAATTCAGCAAGAGCCAGGAGCGCGGACGGCGACTCCGGTGAAGGACAGATTACCAGTGCAGCTCCGGCCACCAGCGCAGCCGTTCCCAGTGCAACCGCTTCCTGAAACCCTTTTGAGCTTGCCGATACCGCAACCACTCCCGTAACCTTACCCATCTGCGGCTCGCGCAAGAAAGACACGACGTCCAGCACATCGCGGCTCGCCGATTCCTCATCCCTGCCGGTCTCCTCGGCAATCAGGCGCGCGAAATGCTCCCTCATGTCGTTCAGCGCATCCCCCAGCGAGGAAAGCAGGCGCTTGCGCCCCGATTCGCCAATAGCATCCCAGGCAGCAAGCCCCCCACCGGCAGAACAAAGAGCCTCGTCCACTTCCTCCGTTCCGAATTGCGGTGTCTTTCTCAGGACCTCTCCGGTAACAGGATTGCACACATCGCGATAGCTCTGGCCCGGCTTAAGATAGGCATGCCCGTTAAGCCACATGGGAATCGCGTAAATTTCCTTGCCCCGGCGCATCGAAGCTCCGTAAAAACTGATTCAGGATAATGATAAGATGTTTGAGCATCGTACCGTAGCAACAGGGTACTCGATTCTGGTAGGCTCGAAGCAATAGCAAGAACGCCTGCCGGCAGAACATAGAAGAAATCTTACAGGAATGCAAAGGTGGAACAACCAGAAGCAAAGGGATCGATTCAGGTCATCGAGAGGATGATGTCGCTGATTGATGCGCTGGCCGAAACGGCCGAACCGGCGTCACTCAAGACATTGTCGAAAGCTACCGGACTCCATCCATCGACAGCACATCGAATTCTTGCCGCGATGACTCACTCGCGGCTTGTCGAAAGATACGATGCTGGCTCGTATGGCTTGGGCATTCGGTTTCTTGAACTCGGCAACATCGTCAAGACCCGTTTCAACATACGCGAAATCGCCCTGCCGTTCATGCAGAACCTGCACGAGACAATAGGCGAAGCCATCAACCTCGGCATCCGCGACGGGGACGAGATCATCTATCTCGAACGCACGTCGAGCGGCCGCTCCCTGGTCCGGGTTGTGTACCTCGTCGGCGCGCGTGCGCCGCTGCATCTGACATCGCTGGGCAAGCTGTTCCTCGCCGCAGACACGACGGCCAACGTCCACGCATACGCCGAGCGTACCGGTTTGCCGGGGAAGACCCCTCATTCCCTGACAACCCTGGAGCAACTGGAGAAGGAACTCGAGACGATCCGCCGGGAGGATCTCGCCTACGACAACGAAGAAGCCGAGATTGGCTTACGCTGCGTCGCGGCGCCGATCCGCAACGATGAAGGAACTTTGGTCGCCGGCCTCTCCATTTCCGCACCGACCGACAGGCACGACCCAGCCTGGGCCAATCGAATCAGGGAAGTGACGACCTCGATCTCGCACGCACTCGGATACCGCTCGCTGCCGAAGTACGCATAAAGCTCCGGCCCTGCCGGTGAAAACCCGGATTATCCGGGCAGAACCCCGGAAGCCATTGTCCTGAGGGTAGCCGCCTGCTGCGGCACGGGGCGCGCGGCATGGGTATGCTCCATCCAGCGCTTGATCCGGTTTGCGTCTCCGACCCGCGTCAGCTTGCCGACGGAATCGAGCAGCACGATCACGACCGGCCTGTCGGCAACCCGAGCCTGCATGACCAAACATTTTCCCGCCTCGTGTATGTACCCTGTCTTGGACAGACCGACGTCCCATGAGGCGCTCCTGACCAGCGGATTCGTATTGTGGAACGCAAGCTGGCGGCCCGCGACATCGACCACGGCCTCCGGCGTCGTCGAAAATTCGCGAATCAGGGGATAGCTGTACGCCGCCGAGACCATTCTCGCCAGATCGTGGGCGGTGGAAACGTTGCTGCTGGTCAGCCCGGTCGGATCCTCGAATCGTGTGTCCCGCATGCCCAGCGATTGCGCTTTCATGTTCATGGCGGCGATGAACGCTGGCATTCCGCCGGGATAGTGTCGAGCCAACGCGTGCGCCGCACGATTTTCGGAGGACATCAAGGCGAGCAACAATGCCGTCTCGCGCGTCATGGACGCCCCCACGTTCAAGCGCGAACGGCTCCCGCGCAGGTAGTCCACATCTTCATCGGATATCGCGATGCTGGCTTGCAGATCGGGCGTGGCGTCCAGCACGACCATCGCTGTCATCAACTTGGTAATTGAAGCGATGGGCGCCACGACGTTCGCATTTTTCTGATACAACGCCCCGCCACCGCCCTGTTCAACCACGAGAGCCGAACCCGACATCACGGCAAGATGCTGCTCATCCCGTGGTCGTGCACCGGATCCGGCAGCCGCCGCAGAGGAGACCTTCTTCCCGGTTGCACCTGCGCGCTTGCTGACTTGACTGTCTGCCACAGTTTTTTTCTTTACCGCACCTGCATCCGCTTGGCGAGAGGAAGCAGAAGTGGCCTTGCCTTTTTCCGCAGCGATAACGCCGAAAGCCGGGAAAAACCCGAGCCCGAGCGCCACTGAAACTATCAACACCGATTGCAACTTACGCCACATCCAAACAACCTCTCATTTTCCGACCTGACCGAAGTCTATCACTGGGGAAAAACAAATCAAGAAAAATAACAAGATAGGATAGATATCAGAGAAACCACATGAAACACATGCCACTCCTCTTAACCATCACCGCAAAACTGGGCTATCCTAGCACCCGGCAGCGCACAAAAGAGTCTTTATAAAGGTTTCGGTTTACCGAATTAATGGTAGACTGGCGCTCGCCTTAGCGTGGTAATGATATCTAGCCAATTTCAATGTCGCAAAAGCTCCAGACTGATCTTCAGCCTGCCAGAACCGACGATTTCCAGCGGTTCGCGTCCGTTCTTCGAGACGATAGCGTACAGGCCCCTTCAGTCTGGTCGCGCAGCAAAGCTCCCGTCAAAGTTTTTCAACCGTCCTACTAAAAGAGTGTATTGCCATGACACAAACTGTATCGATCAATGCCCCCGATTACGTCAAGCACGAAGGCCTGAAAAAATGGGTCGCCGAGATCGCAGCGCTGACGACGCCCGAAAGCGTCGTGTGGTGCGACGGCTCGCAGCAAGAATACGACCGTCTGTGCCAGGAACTGGTCGACGCTGGCACCTTCATCAAGCTGAAGAAGCGCAAGAATTCTTTCCTCGCTTTCTCGGACCCGTCCGACGTTGCCCGTGTTGAAGACCGTACCTATATCTGCTCGCAAAAGCAGGAAGATGCCGGTCCGACCAACAACTGGGAAGACCCTGCCAAGATGCGCGCCACCCTGAACGGGCTGTTCAAGGGCTGCATGAAGGGCCGTACCATGTACGTCATCCCGTTCTCGATGGGTCCGATCGGTTCCCCGATCGCCCAGATCGGTGTGGAAATCACCGACTCCGCCTATGTCGTGGTCAACATGAAGATCATGACCCGCATGGGCAAGGATGTCTTCCCGGTCCTCGGCACCGACGGCATCTATGTTCCGTGCGTTCATTCGATCGGCGCCCCGAAGGAACCCGGTCAGAAGGATCCGAAGTGGCCGTGCAACCCGACGACCAAGTACATCGTGCATTACCCGGAAACCCGCGAAATCTGGTCGTACGGCTCGGGTTACGGTGGCAACGCCCTGCTCGGCAAGAAGTGCCTGGCCTTGCGTATCGCCTCCACCATGGCGCGCGACGGCGGCTGGATGGCCGAACACATGCTGATCCTCGGCGTCGAATCGCCTGCCGGCGATAAGCACTACGTCGCGGCAGCCTTCCCGTCGGCATGCGGCAAGACCAACTTTGCCATGCTCGTGCCGCCGGCAGGCCTCAAAGGCTGGAAGATTACCTGCATCGGCGACGACATCGCCTGGATCAAGCCACGCAAAGGTGCTGACGGCGTCACCCGCCTGTACGCCATCAACCCGGAAGCTGGCTTCTTTGGCGTGGCCCCCGGCACCAACAACGAGACCAACTACAACGCCATGGCCTCGCTGGCCGAGAACACCATCTTCACCAACGTCGCGCTGACCGACGACGGCGACGTGTGGTGGGAAGGCATGGGCCCGGCACCGGCCCACGCCATCGACTGGCAAGGCAATGACTGGACTCCGGAAATCGCCAAGGAAAAAGGCACCAAGGCGGCTCACCCGAACTCCCGCTTTACCGCGCCGGCATCGCAGTGCCCGTGTATCGACAAGGACTGGTCGAATGCCGACGGCGTGCCCATCTCGGCCTTCCTGTTCGGCGGACGCCGCGCCTCGACGGTGCCGCTGGTCTGCCAGACGGCGGACTGGGAACACGGCGTTTACTCTGCCGCCACGCTCGGCTCGGAAACCACCGCTGCCGCTTTCGGCGCACAGGGTGTCGTCCGCCGCGACCCGTTCGCCATGCTGCCGTTCTGCGGCTACAACATGGCCGACTACTACAGCCACTGGCTGAAGATGGGTACGGCAGCTGACAAGCAAGTGCCGATCTTCCTGGTCAACTGGTTCCGCACCAACGAACAAGGCAAGTTTGCCTGGCCGGGATTCGGCGATAACGCTCGCGTCCTGAAGTGGATCATCGAGCGTTGCGAAGGCAAGGTTGGCGGTCAGGCATCCGTGCTCGGCACCATCCCCAACTACGAAGACATCGACTGGACCGGCGCGAATTTCTCCAAGGAGCAGTTCGCCAACGTCACCAACCTCGACAAGCAAACGTGGTTGGGCGAGCTCGAAGGCGTCAAGGAATGGTTCGGCAAGATGGGCGCAAAGCTGCCCGCCAAGCTGGCGACCATCCGCGACGAACTCGAAGCCAAGTTCAAGTCTCTCTAATTCCCTTCAAGCGAAACACCAAGGCCGCCTTCGGGCGGCCTTTTTTCATTTGCGCTCAGACCGGATTCCGCTTCGACAACTCGAAACAGACGTTGCCCGGGACATTGCTTGCCATGCTCAGGGAATACCCCAGAGATTCGGCTTGACTCGCCGCGTTGAACAGTCCGATGCCAAAGCCGCTTTCCGAAGCCACTGGCGACCGGAACAGTTTCCAGACCAACGCCTCGCCCACCGCGCTGCCGCTGTCGCTTACCCGCAAGGTGTTCGCATCCGGCGAAATCGAGACAGCTACTTGAATCCCGCCTTCATTCAATTGTTTAATTAATGCGTTGTGCAACAGGTTATCCGCCACGCTGTCGAAAAGGCCAACCGGAAGTTGCGCGCCAGCTTCAAACTTCACTGACTCAAACTCGATCTGCTTCTGGGCGAAGCGCTGTTGCAATGCCGCCCACCAGGCATCGGCTGCAACAGCCTCGCTCGAAGCCCCCGAATCGTTCTGTGCATCAATGGGAGACTGCAGCTTGTCCAACGCCATGTGCAGACGCTGGCCGATTTGCGGTAACTGTCGTCGCAACAACAGTTGCAACTGCACCGCATCGCCATCGCCCGAGGTTTGCATCAGGTAGCAGAGATTATCGAGCGACTGCAACAGATTCTTGACTTCATGAGTCAGGCGGGCGCCTGTCTGGTGCACCGCTTGCAGATAACTCATCTGCTGCAACTCCCGCGCCCGCCATTTGGCCAGATAATACTCGCTGGCCAGCCGGGTCAGCAGTTGCAGATGCCAGACCAGCACCGGACTCAACGCATGGCGCGTATAAACCGTCAACAGCAATGACCGGTTGGAATACTCCTGCCAATACGCCGATTTCTTTCCGAACGCACCTTCACCGGCCTTCATTCCGGGGGCCGGCGACCACTTCCCACCCACCACCCATGGCAGATCGAGCAGCAGGCGTTCGCAGGCTTCGGTGAAAAAGCGATCCGGATCCTGTTCCTGTTCCGCGTAGTCCATCAATCGACGCAACCAGGTGTCGAAGGGCAGCCCGATGGTTAACAGATATTGTGAAAAGAAGACCCCTACACCGCTGAATCCCGGCCGGGGATTCCATGCCCAGGCAACCACCAGCAACAGCAGGGCCATGGAAAACACCGTTCGAAACAGCGCCTCGAAGTACAGTCGCTTCTCGAGCAGCATGAAGGCCAGACTTCCCAAGACCAGGACGGAAATGAGCAGAAAAATGAACAGGCTGTAAAAGAAATCGAAGATGCCGCGCCGCGACCAGCCGACTTCCTGCGGCCTGGGCAAGAGGAACATGCCGAGAAACAGCAAGGGCGCGGCCCACGCGAACTCCCGCTCCAGGGAAGGTCCGATCAGGGCCGGATCCGGCACGACCTTGGGGACCAGCCAGACCAGAACGGCGCCGATCAGGTAGGCGAACGCCAGCAGATAGAACAAGCGCGTCGGCCGATGGTTGATCAACATGACGCGCCCGCCAAGCAGTGACGCCAGCACGGATACCCAGGCGATCAGCATCCACCAGCCGAACAACCAAGCCCCCAAAGCGAGGGCCAAGACGATGAGCAGCTGGTTGCCATAGTCCAGCCGGCGCTCGGTCTGAACAAACGGCTGCCAGAGAATGAACAGGCCAACATCGACAAACCAGCACATCAGGCCGATGACGGATTTCCCACCCGCCAGCAGGGTCAGGTGCAGCACCACCAGCATGCACAGCAGAACCCCGCGCCGGTGCTGCCGCAGAAGATTCCCGACTTGTCCCAACGCCTGAACCAGACTCACTCTAGGCCTCGCATATCTGTCCAGAAACAGACACTTGATCGAAAACAAGGTGGCTTTTCAACACATGTGTCGAAAAACCGTCACATTCTGAGCAAAATTGCCGCGAAAAAGCGATGAAAGACTGGCACGTTATATGCTTAGCTCCTACTATAACTAACGTCATAGAACGGAGAACAACATGAAAAAGATGCAGTCCGGTTTCACGCTGGTCGAAATTGCCATTGTACTCGTCATCATCGGCCTGTTGCTTGGCGGCGTCCTGAAGGGACAGGAGTTGGTCAACAGCGCCAAGGTGAAGAATTTCGTCAACGACTTCAAAACCGTTCCGCTGTTCATTTATGGCTATCAGGACAAGTTCAGGGCACTGCCGGGCGATGATCCGAATGCGGTTAATCATGTCGGAGCTGGCGCAACGCTGACCCCAACGGCAGGAACACTTGGAAATGGACAGATCGAAGGGAACTACAACTCCACCACCGCCACTGACGAATCGGTGGCTTTTTGGCAGCAAGTCAGGCTTGCCAACCTGGCTTCAGGCCCGACAGCCTTTACAAACATTTCCGCAGATGTTCCATACAATGCCGACGGGGGCCGTATTGGGATTCAAAGCAAGTCGCCGATCACCAACATGACCGGATCGTATTTTGTTTGTTCGGAGGGCATCCAAGGGAAGTTTGCCAAACAGATAGATATCACAATGGATGATGGCGACACTGCAGCGGGATCCGTGCGGGTAATGGCGTCCGGTTACAGCGGCACAGCACAAGCTGCCGTAATCACGACGAACATAGTAGATTCCACAACTTACACTGTGTGCGCATCGTTCTAAACCGGGCGAAGAGGAAGCACACCAGGCCCGCTACGGCGGGCCTTTCTTTTTGTCCAACAATAGCTACGCCGGTGTCAACTTGGCATATGCCAGCGCCAGCCACTTCATCCCGTGCGCGCCGAAATTGACCTGAACGCGCGCATCGCCGCCGCGCCCTTCGGCCGAAACGATCACCCCCAACCCGAACTTGGCGTGCTGTACGCTCTGGCCGATCCGGAAACCACCGACGTTTTCCGTTCCGGCGCCCCGTGACCCCGAATCATTCGCCGCCTTGACGGGCGATGTGGGAGCGTAGGCGGGCGTGTGTCCGACCCGGCGCAGCAATCCCTCAGGCAGCTCTTCCAGGAAGATCGAGGGCAGGCAGTAGCGCGTTTGGCCGTGCAGCATGCGGGTTTGCGCATGAGTGAGATAGAGCCGTTTGCGAGCGCGCGTCACCGCCACGTACATCAGCCGCCGCTCTTCTTCCAGCCCGTCCCGCTCCTGCGCGGCGTTCTCGTGCGGGAACAATCCCTGCTCGAGCCCGGTGATGAACACCACGTCGAATTCCAGTCCCTTGGCGGCGTGAACGGTCATCAGTTGCACCGCATCCTGCCCTTCGCCGGCCTGGTGTTCGCCGGCTTCCAGCGACGCATGCGCCAGGAAGGACGCCAGCGGATCGGCCTCGGACGGATTGGCCAGCGTTCCCGATTCTTCCTGCAGGAAACTGGTCGCCGCGTTGATCAGTTCGTCGAGGTTTTCCAGTCGTTCCCGGCCTTCCTTCTCGGCAAGGTAGTGCTGGCGCAGTCCGCTTTTCTCGATCAGGTGGTCGATGACTTCGGGCAGCGGCAGGTTCGCCGTCTCGCCGCGCAGCGTCTCGATCAAGCGGATGAAACCGCCCACCACTGCCCCGGCCTTTCCCGACAGACTGGCGGCCGCGTTGTACAGGCTCGAATTGGCCCGGTGCGCGGCTTCCTGCAGGGCTTCGATGCTGCGGGCGCCGATGCCGCGCGTCGGAAAATTGACGACGCGGGAAAACGCCGTGTCGTCGTCCGGATTGGCGATCAGCCGCAGATAGGCCAGCGCATGCTTGACTTCCTGCCGGTCGAAGAAGCGCAGACCCCCATAAACGCGGTACGGCACGCCCGCCGTGAAGAGTTGGTGTTCCAGCACGCGGGACTGCGCATTGGAACGGTAGAGCAGCGCAATCTGGTCGCGCGGATGCCCTTCGCGCAGGAGTTCGCGCACTTCATCGACGACGAAGCGCGCCTCGTCGAGATCGGAAAAGGCGTCGAACACGCGGATCGGATCGCCCGCCCCGGCGTCGGTCCACAAATTCTTGCCCAGTCGACCGCGATTGTTCTTGATCAGCGCATTGGCGGCGTCGAGAATGTTGCCGTGCGAGCGGTAGTTCTGCTCAAGACGAATCACGTTCTGCACCGCGAACTCGCGCTCCAGGTCTCGCATGTTGCCGACCTCGGCGCCACGGAACGCGTAGATCGACTGGTCATCATCGCCGACCGCAAACAGGCACGCCCCGGTCGCCGGCTCCCCGTAACCGGCCAACAGCTTGAGCCACGCATACTGCAGACGATTGGTGTCCTGAAACTCGTCCACCAGGATGTGCCGGAAGCGTTCCTGGTAATGCTGCCGCAACGGCTCGTTGCGGCATAGCAGTTCGTAGGTGCGCAACAGCAACTCGGCGAAATCAACGACGCCCTCGCGCTGGCACTGGGCGTCGTATTCCGCATAAAGATCGACGCGGCGCCGGGTGTAGTCGTCGTAGACCTCGGCCTGGGCGGCGCGAACGCCCTGCTCCTTGTGCGCATTGATGAAATGGGCAAGTTCGCGCGGCGGGAATTTCTCCTCATCGACGTTGAGATTCTTCAGCAGACGCTTGATTGCCGACAGCTGGTCGGCCGAATCAAGAATCTGGAAGGTGGACGGCAAGCCGGCTTCGCGGTGGTGCGCGCGCAGCAGGCGGTTGCACAGGCCATGAAAGGTCCCGATCCACATCCCGCGCGTATTGATCGGCAGCATCGCCGACAGGCGCGCCAGCATTTCCTTCGCCGCCTTGTTGGTAAAGGTCACGGCCAGGATCCCGTGCGGGCCGACCTGGCCGGTGGAAATCAGCCAGGCGATCCGCGTGGTCAATACGCGCGTCTTGCCACTGCCGGCGCCGGCGAGAATCAACGCGTGCTGCGGCGGCAGCGTGACGGCGGCGAGCTGTTCGGGATTGAGGTTGGCAAGGAGATCGGACATGAAAAGCATTCACGGAAGGCCAAACGGGATTATACCGGCCATGACCAATCCGCCTTGCCTTCACCGCCTTCGGAAACGGGATAATCCCGTGAAAAATCATCGGCGTGACAAATGTCTATTGCAGGTTACAAATTGACCGCGGCACTGCGTCGGCAGTATCATCGTCGGTTCGATCAACTGTGAATGGAAACGAAGCCATGAATGCCTCCAAGGTGAAGCCGGGTGTAGTCGCCGGAGATGATTTGCAAGCCCTTTTCTCGTTCGCCAAGGCCAACAAGTTCGCCTTGCCGGCCGTCAATGTCATCAACACCAGCACGGTGAATGCCGTCATGGAAGCCGCGGCGGAGATCAAGTCGCCGGCGATCCTCCAGTTCTCCAACGGCGGCGCCCAGTTCTACGCCGGCAAGGCCCTCAACAACGATGGTCAGCGCGCCTGCATCGCCGGCGCCGTTCTCGGTGCCAAGCACGTGCATGCGCTGGCCGAACTCTACGGCGCGACCGTCGTGCTGCATACCGACCACGCCGCCAAGAAACTGCTGCCCTGGATCGACGGCCTGCTCGACGCCGGCGAAAAGTTCTTCAAGGAAACAGGCAAACCGCTGTTCAGTTCGCACATGCTCGACCTGTCGGAAGAGCCGCTCGAAGAGAACATCGAGATCTGCTCGCGCTACCTCGAACGCATGAGCAAGATCGGCATGACCCTGGAAATTGAACTGGGCGTAACCGGCGGTGAGGAAGACGGCGTCGACAACAGCGGTGTCGACAGCTCCAAGCTGTATACCCAGCCGGAAGACGTGGCTTACGCCTACGAAAAGCTGTCGAAAATCAGCCCGCGCTTCACCATCGCCGCGTCGTTCGGCAATGTTCACGGCGTCTACAAGCCCGGCAACGTCAAGCTGCAGCCGATCATCCTGAAGAACTCGCAGGAATTCATCCAGAAAAAATATGCCACCGGCGCGCAGCCGATCGATTTCGTCTTCCACGGCGGATCGGGCTCGACGCTCGAGGAAATCCGCGACGCCCTCTCCTACGGCGTCATCAAGATGAACATCGACACCGCCACCCAATGGGCCTGCTGGGACGGCGTGCGCGCCTTCTACAAGAAGAACGAGGGCTACCTGCAAGGCCAGATCGGCAACCCCGAAGGCGAGGACAAGCCGAACAAGAAGTACTACGACCCGCGCGCCTGGCTGCGCAAGGGCGAGGAATCATTCAAGGCCCGTCTGATCCAGGCATTCAAGGACCTGAACAACGTCGGCACGCTCGGCTAAGCCGTTCTGCGTTTCGCGTCGAATGCCGGTTCATTCCTGAACCGGCATTTTTTTACCTGTCACACCTGCGCAGTGAAGGATACCGACCGTTCCGCTCCGGCCCCGCTTGAGCAGCTTCTGCAACCGGCGCTCGGCCTCGCCTAGCGTCGCGCAGGATGCTTCGACAAACGCATTGCACGCCGCCCAACGGCCGTCCGGCAGCCGAATCGCCGCCACTTTGCGGCCGCCATCCACGGTAGCCAGAACGCACGCGGCATCCTGGCCCGCCCAAGCGGCGGCGACCAGATCCATTGCCTCGTCGTGCGGCACATGCAGGCCGATCAGCGCGTCAATCGGCGAGTCGCAGACGGCACAGATCACGGCAGGAAAATAGACTTCGGGCGGGCACTCATTCATCGCCGTGCGTTCTAACACGAGTCGAGACGCTTGTAAAACCGTCTTGCGGCAAGGCACAATCGCCGTTTCCTGGAGTTGATGGCTGATGCACTTTGATCTCGTAATCGTTGGCGGCGGTCTGGCCGGGCTTTCGCTGGCATGCGCTCTGCGCGACACCCGCCTGAAGATCGCCCTGGTCGAGACGTCGCTTCCGCCTGCCCGGCCCGCAGGATGGGACACCCGCATCTATGCGATCACACCGGCCAGTGCCTCCTTCCTGACCCGCATCGGCGCCTGGAAACACCTCGATCCGGAACGCCTTTGCGCCATTCATGCCATGAAGGTCGTTGGTGACGGCGGCGCGCGGCTCGACTTTTCTGCGTACGAAACCGGCGTCTCCGAACTCGGCTGGATTATCGAGTCGTCGCTGATCTCCTGCGAACTCTGGGAGAGCGTCAAGCGCCAGAGCAACGTTCATTTGCATTTCCGGGAATCCCCATGCTCACTCGAGTTTCAACGCGACAGTGCCGTGCTCAAGCTGTCCTCCGGCGAGGCGCTGACGACAACACTGGTGGTCGGCGCCGACGGACGCGAGTCCTGGATCCGGCAGACAGCAGGACTCTCCGCCACATCGTCGGCATACGACGAAATGGGCGTCGTCGCCAACTTCGCCTGCGAGAAACCACACCGCAACATCGCCCGCCAATGGTTCCGCCCGGACGGTGTCCTGGCCTGGCTGCCGCTGCCGGGAGACCGCGTGTCCATGGTCTGGTCGACGCCCGATGCGCAGGCGCAAGATCTGTTGAATCTGAGCGGCGCAGAACTCGCTCTGCGCGTCGGCGAAGCGGGCAATCACGAACTGGGCACTCTCGATCTGCTCACGCCGGCTGCCGCCTTTCCGCTCCGCCTGATGCGCGTGCCGCAAACGATCGCCCCGCGGGTTGCGCTGATTGGCGACGCGGCGCATGGCATCCATCCCCTGTCCGGGCACGGCATCAATCTCGGATTCCAAGACGCGCGCGAACTCTCCGGACTGCTCGCCGCAACACCCGACTGGGAGGATATCGGTAGTGAGCGCCTGCTTCGTCGCTACCAGCGGGCACGAAAGGAAGAGACTGTCCTTATGCAAACCACGACGCACGCCCTGCATCATCTTTTTCGTGAGACACTACCGGGCGTCAAAACGCTGCGCAATGCCGGGATGACCCTGACCAACAAGCTCCCGGCCGCAAAGAGCCTGCTGGCCCGCTACGCCATTGGCTCCTTGTAGCCGTTCATTTTCTCGACTGGAGAAGCATCATGTTGAAAACTCTTCTTTCGTTGGCCCTGACGGCCTCTGTCAGCCTGTCGGCGTTTGCCGATGAAGCCAGCGTCAAAAAGGCGATTGAGGCCAAACTCGGCGGCAACAAGGTCACCAGCGTCACGAAGACCCCTTACCTTGGACTCTACGAAGTCTACGCCGACGGCCAGATTTTCTATACCGACGAGAAGATCACCGCGATCCTAGCGGGCTCCCTGATCGACGGGAAGAGCATGAAAAACGTTACTTCCGAGCGCATGCAGAAACTCACGGCCATCACCTTCTCCGATCTGCCTCTCGAACTCGCCATCAAACAAGTGCGTGGCGACGGCAAGCGCGTCCTGGCCAGCTTCGAGGATCCCAACTGCGGTTACTGCAAACGTCTGGCCAAGGAAATGGTCAAGCTCGACAACGTGACCATCTATACTTTCCTCTTCCCGATCCTCTCGCCTGATTCACTGGAAAAATCGAACCGGATCTGGTGCTCGGCCGACAAGGCCAAGACCTGGAATGACTGGATGATCGATGGCAAGGCCCCTGCCGGCAAAGCAGACTGCGATACGGCAGCCATCCAGAAGAATGTCGAACTCGGCCAGAAACTTGCTGTTTCGGGAACTCCCACCATTTTCTTCGCCGACGGAACGCGAGTACCCGGAGCTGTCCCCCTCGCCCAAATCGAGAAGAAACTGGACCAACCGCAGAACGCCAAGTAGTCGCCGGATCAGAGCTGGAAGGCCAGCCAGAGCAAAAGGCCTTCAGCCACTTCGCGCAACACTCCCGGCCGGCGATATCGGTAGGGCTTGCACTCCAGCCGTCGCGCCTCCACCCATTGCGCGAAGTTCATGACGGCTGGCCGATCATAGAACGCGACCATCATTTCGTAGTTCAGGAACAGGCTGCGCCCATCAAGGTTCGCCGATCCGGCCAGAGCAAGTTCATCGTCGACCAGAACAGCCTTGGCGTGAACCATGCGCGGATGCAACCAGACGCGCGCGCCGGCGACCACCAGATCGCGCAGCGCGCGATGGCGGGCAAAATCGGCCAGACGGTGATTGGATCGTCCGGGCAGCACCAGATCGACTTGAATTCCCCGACGGGCCGCCAGCATCAACGCCGTCAGCAAAGAGGGCTCGGGAACGAAATACGGGGTGATCGCCAAAATACGCTGCTGCGACGTGAAACACGCCGAAACCAGCAGGGTAAACAGGGTGTCATCCGGCCGATCGGGGCCGCTGGCGACCAGTTGCGCCAAAGCGGGTGTAGCCCCCCCGGCCCCGGTCACCACCGAGGGACTGACGCGTTCCTGGAGATCCTCCCGTTCGGTGGCAAAAGCCCAGTCCTGCTCGAACTGCCGGCGAACCTGCGCGACCAACTCCCCGGACAAATCGAAACTCAAATCGATCCAGGGCATTCGGCGAAGAATGGGACGCGGATCGCCCTCGAAGTACTCAGCGGCAAGATTTCGCCCGCCGCACCACAGGCACATCCCGTCAGCGATGACCATCTTGCGGTGGTTGCGCAGGTTGGTTCTTCCCCGCTTAGGCGAGTTGAACGGCGGCACGAAACGGACCACTTCGATCCCGGCACGTTCCAGGGCTTTCAAATCGGGGTACCCGCCGAGATAGATTCCGATGCCGTCAATCAGCAACCTGACACGGACACCCGCACGAGCGCGCTCCCCGAGCAATCTCAGGATTTCGTCGCCAAGCATGTCGCGGCCGATCAGGAACGTCGAGATTTCGAGACTTGACGCAGCGCCGGCAATGATGCGGCGCAACGCTTGCAAGGAGTGGCTGCCATCGCCGTGAATGGTCAATGCGTCGTAAGAGACGGGGTCCGGCAATCCCATGGCGGCTCCCAATTGCAGTGAGCGCGCCATGGTTGGATAGGCAACCGCCGCAGAAACCGCCAGCGGTCGAACCCCACCCAACGGTGAAGGAATCACCACCTTGCGGCTACCGAAAGCCAGATACAGAGGCAACGCCAGATAGGGTACCAGCAATATCCCGAGCACCCACGCGATGGCCGCCGAGGGGTGGCGCCGCTGATTGAGGGTATGCGACCCGCCGACGTAGATGGCGAGTCCCAGCACCGCAAGCAACAGGTCCAGGATTTTCCAGTGTTCGGCAATGAAACGGACTGAAACGGACAGCAAGTCACCCATGGCCATGCTCCGCAATCCGGAGATCAGGCAAAGCCGACTCTGGGGACTCTTCGCCGCGTTTCCGGCGAACGGCCGTCACCGCCCCTTCGCCAGAGGCAGCAAGCCCGTGTGGGCCGAGCGGGTCACTCGACGGTAACCGACTTGGCCAGATTGCGCGGTTTATCGACATCCGTTCCACGAACCAGCGCCACGTGGTAGGCCAGCAACTGCAGCGGAACCACGTGCAGCAAGGCGGAAAGCTGCCCGTAATGCTCGGGCAGGCGCAGCAGATGCACGCCTTCAGTCGCTGCTATTTCGCTGTCCGCGTCGGCGAATACGTACAGTTCGCCTCCCCGCGCACGGACTTCCTGCAGGTTTGATTTCAGTTTTTCCAGAAGAACATCGTTCGGCGCCACAGCGATGACCGGCATTTCCTTGTCCACCAAGGCCAGCGGACCGTGCTTCAGTTCTCCCGCCGGGTAGGCTTCGGCATGGATGTAGGTGATTTCCTTGAGCTTGAGCGCGCCTTCGAGGGCGATCGGGTAATGCCGGCCGCGCCCGAGGAACAGGGCGTCCTGCTTCATGGCGAAGTGCTCGGCCCATTCGCGAATCTGCGGTTCGAGTTCGAGCACGCGGGAAACCGCCACGGGCAGGTGCCGCAGATGCTGTAGTTCGGCACTCTCCGTTTCGGCAAATAACCTTCCGCGCAGTTTCGCGATGATCAAAGTCAGCAGATACAGCGCCGCGAGTTGGGTAGTGAAGGCCTTGGTCGATGCCACACCAATCTCAGGCCCCGCCCGCGTGATGAAGCGCAGGGTGTTCTCGCGCACCAGCGAGGATTCCGGCACATTACAGATGCACAGGGTATGCCTCATCCCCAGCGATTTCGCGTGCTGCAGCGCTGCCAGCGTATCGGCCGTCTCGCCGGATTGCGAAAGTGTCACGACCAGTGTCTGCGGATCGGCGACCGATTCCCGGTAGCGATACTCGCTGGCCACCTCGACATTGCACGGAACACCCGCCAACGCCTCCAGCCAGTAGCGAGCCACAAGGCCCGCATGATAGCTGGTGCCACAGGCAATGATCAGTACCTGACGGATTTCCTTGAGCACCGCTTCGCTGTTGGCGCCGAACAGACCGGGCTGGATGCTGCGCGCGGTTCCCAGCATTTCCAGGGTGTTGGCCAGGGCAACCGGCTGCTCGAAAATTTCCTTCTGCATATAGTGGCGATACTGACCGAGTTCGACGGCATCCGCCGACAGGTGCGTCTCGGTCTCGGCGTGCGTGACCGGAGTCCCGTCGACCCGGGTGATGCGATAGCCTGTTCGCGTCAATTCCGCACAATCGCCATTGTCGAGATAGACGATACGGCGCGTCACCTGCAGCAGGGCGGAAGCATCCGATGCCGCGTAGTTCCCTTCAGCCGACAGACCGAGCAACAGTGGCGAACCTTCGCGCGCCACAATCACGCGATCCGGCTCGGACTCCCGCAAGACGGCCAGCGCATAGGCCCCCTGCAACTCGGCAATCGCGGCACGCGTCGCCGCAAAAAAGTCGGGAGTCTTCTTCAGCTCCGAAGCGATCAGGTGCGCAACCACTTCCGTATCAGTATCGGAGGTAAATTCGTACCCTTCGCCTTTCAGGCGCATACGCAACGCCTCGTGATTCTCGATGATGCCGTTATGCACGACGGCCAGCCCACCCGAAATGTGGGGATGCGCGTTACGCTCGCACGGCACGCCGTGCGTCGCCCAGCGGGTATGGGCAATGCCCGTGTTGCCGCCGGCCCGAGACTCCTCGGCCTGCGCCGTCAGCTCCGCGACCCGCCCGACCGCACGCAGGCGATGCAGGCCCTTCTCATTGATCAAAGCCAGGCCAGCCGAATCGTAGCCGCGATATTCGAGGCGGCGCAGACCTTCGAGAAGGACGGAAATGATATTGCGGTCAGCGACCGCGGCGACGATGCCACACATGATTAATCCCGAAAGGTAAAGAGAGAGGTGAAGGACCAGATTCTACTACTCACGCCCCGCTCTTTCCCCCGGACGGCTTCACCGGCCTTTTCCAGCCAGGAATCGACGTCTGCCGGGCGCGTGATATCGTCAGTGTGTCCGGCGGTGCATCCTTCGTCAGCGTCGTGCCGGCCCCGAGGGTAGCCCCGCGCCCGACAGTGACCGGCGCGACCAACTGGGTATCCGATCCGATGAACGCGTCATCCTCAATGATCGTCTGGTATTTGTTGGCGCCGTCGTAGTTGCAGGTAATCGTCCCCGCGCCGACATTCACCCGGCTGCCGATCGTGGCGTCGCCGATATACGCCAGATGGTTGGCCTTGGAGTGGGCGGCAATCCGGCTTTTCTTGATCTCGACAAAATTCCCGACATGCACGTCCTCGGCCAGTTCGGTTCCCGGGCGCAGGCGGGCGAACGGCCCGATCATGCCATCCGCACCGACCACCGCATCCTCGATATGAGTAAACGCCGCGAGCCGAGCTCCCGCCCCGATGCGCGCATTCTTCAGCACGCAGTTGGGACCGACCTCGACCGCTTCGTCGAGCACGACATTGCCTTCAAACACACAGTTGACGTCGATGAACACTTCGCGGCCGCATTGCAACGACCCGCGCACGTCGATGCGCGCCGGGTCGGCGAGCCGCACCCCCTGCTCCATCAGCGTCTCCGCCATGCTGCGCTGGGCCACGCGCTCCAGCTCGGCCAACTGCACCTTGCTATTGACGCCGAGCACCTCCCACTCGTGAGCCGGATTGGCAGTGCGGACCGGCAGACCCGCTTCGACGGCCATGCCCACGATATCCGTCAGGTAGTACTCGTTCTGCGCGTTGTTGCTCGACAAACGCCCCAGCCATTCGCCGAGGCGCGAGGTCGGCATGGCCATAATCCCGGTATTGATCTCGCGGATGCGGCGTTCTTCGACGCTGGCATCCTTCTGTTCGACGATACGGACTACCTGCCCGGCCGCGTTGCGCACGATGCGCCCATAGCCATGGGGATCCGCCAATTCGACCGTGAGAATGGCTAATCCGCCCTCCGCCGCCTGTACCAAACGTTTCAGCGTATCCGCCTGGATCAGCGGCACGTCACCGTAGAGCACCAGCGTGGTTCCTGCATCATCGAGAAACGGCAGCGCCTGCTGGACGGCGTGCCCGGTGCCGAGTTGCGGCTCCTGCAACGCCCACGACAGATCAGGCGCATCCAGCGTCGAGCGGACGACATCTCCGCCGTGTCCGTAAACCAGACAGAGTTTGCGGGGCGACAGGCTGCGCGCCGTATCGACGACGTGCGAAACGAGCGCCTTGCCCGCCAGGGGATGCAGCACCTTGGGCAAATTCGAATGCATACGCTTGCCCTGTCCGGCAGCGAGGATGACGATATTCATGCAAAACCTTTGTTTGAAAACTAGCGATCTTCCTGCCCGGCAAGAATCTCGCCGAGCATCTGCTTGCCTTTCGGGGCAACATACCAATGCAACACATTCTTGTCGTTGATGCGCGTCTCGATCAGTCCCAGGCTTTTCAGTACCGTTAGACGCGCGCTGACCAGGTCACGTGCCAACCCTGTCTTGTCGGTAATCCCGACGAGATTCCCATAGACATAACTTTCCTCGGACAGGGCGCGCAGAATTTCGACATCATTGTACGACAGCGACTCCCGTGCCACTTCGGGCTTGGCCGCGGGTTGCGCCATCTCGCGCGGATTCACAGATTCTTCGCGTACAGCCGCCATTGCCGCCTCCTGGCTCGATTGGCGAATCTGGCTCATTTCACGCTTCATCTGATCCATCTGACCAAGCAGACGGTTGACCACGTTTTCCACGACCCGCCGCGAAGCCACCACGTAAATCAGGCAAAACCCGGCAAAGACGAAGAAGTCGACGGGGCGGGTGCGCGCGGCCTCGAGCAGGTTGCTGGAAAGCATGTTCAGGAACAGCGGCACCGTCAGCGCGGAAATAACGCCGAGGATGACGTATTTGCTCCACTCCCGACGCCCCGGATCACCGCTTCTGTCGCTCAGGAAAAAATTGGCGATCCCGCCCAGTACCCCGGCCACGATCATGATGAGCAGGATAATCAACATGTAGCTGTCCAGAGAGTTGGACAGCGCGGTCACCTGCAGGGATTTTTGTAGTTCAGGATTCATCGGCCCCTCCCCCTAAAAGCAGACGTTACTATGCCATAGCCGTGTCCGAAGCCAAAGAAAACCTCATTACTGCAAAGCAGTAATGAGGTTTCGATGAACACTGACCAGTGCGTCGTGCCGATTACGGCAAGAGCACCCTGCACCGATCAGCGAGGCAGGATGCTCGACCCCATCAGGAAAGCGTCGACTTCACGCGCACATTGGCGCCCCTCGCGGATGGCCCAGACAACCAGCGACTGCCCCCGGCGAACGTCGCCTGCCGCGAACACCTTGGCCACGCTCGTCGCATAGCAGCCGGGCCCGTCGGTTGTCGCCCGGGCATTGCCCCGTGCATCCTTTTCTACGCCAAAAGATTCGAGCAGACTAGGCACCGGACTGACAAACCCCATGGCCAGGAACACGAGATCGGCTGGAAAGGTCCTTTCGCTGCCGGCAATTTCGCTCATCTTGCCGTCTTTCCATTCCAGATCAATGGTCTTCAGCGCCTTAAGCACACCTTTCTCGCCAATGAATTCCTTGGTCGCGATAGAAAACACGCGCTGCGTCTCGCCCTCCAGATGGGACGACGATGTCCGCAGCTTGATCGGCCAATATGGCCAGGTCAACGACTTGTTTTCCTTCTCCGGCGGCTGCGGCAGCAATTCGAACTGGGTCACCGATGCCGCACGGTGACGATAACTGGTGCCGACACAGTCGGACCCGGTGTCACCGCCGCCAATCACGATCACATGCTTGCCCTTGGCGTTGATCGGATTGGCTTTGCCGCCGCTGACCTGCTTGTTCTGCGGGATCAGGAACTCGAGCGCCGCATAGACACCTTTCAATTCCCGGCCGGGGATGGAAAGGTTCCGCGGCATCTCGGAACCTGCGGCGAGAACGACTGCGTCAAATTCCGCGCTTATTTTCTCGGCCGAAACATGCTCAATCGCATCGTTGGCAACACCGGCCGGAACGTCCTTGCTCCCGACGATTACCTTCGTCCGGAACACCACTCCTTCCGCCTCCATCTGCTTGACTCGCCGCTCGATCAGCGATTTGTCGAGTTTGAAGTCGGGAATCCCGTATCCCAGGAGCCCTCCGGGGCGGCTGTTCTTTTCGAAGACGGTTACGTCGTGTCCCGCACGCGCCAATTGCTGAGCCGCCGCCAAACCGGCCGGACCGGATCCGATGACCGCGACTTTCTTGCCGGTCTTCTGCCTGGCCGGCTGCGGAACGATCCAGCCCATCTGCCAACCCTTGTCGGCGATCGCGTGCTCGATCGACTTGATCCCCACGGACTCGTCATTGACGTTGAGCGTACATGCTTCCTCGCAGGGCGCGGGGCAAATCCGCCCGGTAAATTCCGGGAAATTGTTGGTCGAGTGCAGAACCTTCAGCGCCTGCTCCCATTCGCCGCGATAAACCAGATCATTCCAGTCGGGGATGACGTTATTGACCGGACACGCGTTGTTGCAGAACGGGATGCCGCAATCCATGCAACGAGAGCCCTGAACACGGGTCTGCTCGTCATTCAGCGTGGCAACGAATTCACGATAATGCTTCAGGCGCGTCTCGGCGGGCTCATAGGCCTCCGAGAGGCGCTGACGTTCCAGGAAACCAGTTGGCTTACCCATTTACGCAGCCTCCAATTGCTTTTGCGCAGCCAACTCGGTGAGTGCGCGACGATACTCATTCGGCATGACCTTGACGAAACGGGCTCGGTATCCCGGCCAGTCCTCCAAGATCTTGCGCGCCTGCTGACTTCCCGTGTATTTGGCATGTTTCTCCACGAGACTCTTGAGCAGAACCTCGTCAGCCATGCCAAGGTGGCGGACCGCGACCTTGCCATGACCTTCCAGATCGTCGCCGGACTCGCTACCCTTTCGGGCGACGAACTCCTCTTCGACGGGCTCCAGAGCGACCTGAGCCATGTTGCAACGGGACTCGAACGTTCCTTCCTCGTCCAGGACATAAGCCACGCCTCCCGACATGCCAGCGGCGAAGTTACGCCCGGTCATGCCAAGAACCACCACCGTCCCGCCCGTCATGTACTCGCAGCCATGGTCGCCCACACCTTCGACCACGACGGTAGCTCCGGAATTGCGCACAGCGAAGCGCTCACCCGCAACGCCCGAAAAGTACGCTTCGCCTTCGATGGCTCCGTAAAGGACAGTATTCCCGACGATAATGTTCCGTGCCGAATCGCCGGGGAACGCCGGACTGGGCCGCACGACGATGCGCCCTCCCGACAACCCCTTGCCGACGTAATCGTTGCCCTCGCCGACGAGTTCGAGCGTGACGCCATGCGCGAGAAACGCGCCGAAACTCTGCCCGGCCGTACCTTGCAACGCGACGTGGATCGTGTCGTCAGGCAAGCCGGCGTGGCCGTATTTCTCTACGACGCGGCTGGACAGCATCGCGCCGACGGTGCGGTTCGCGTTGCGGATTGGCAGTTCGATGCGGACCGCCTTGCCCTTCTCCAGCGCCGGCTTGGCCATTTCGATCAGCTGGTTATCGAGCGCCTTGGCGAGCCCATGATCCTGACCTTCGCAGTGGCGAATGGGCTCACTCGATGCGCGCACCGGGCTTTGGAAGATACGGCCGTAATCCAGGCCTCGCGCCTTCCAGTGCTCGATACCTTTCTTCATGTCGAGCAGATCGACGCGACCGATCAGGTCGTCGAACTTGCGAATACCAATCTGCGCCATCAGCTCGCGCAGTTCCTCGGCCACGAAGAAGAAGAAGTTGACCACGTGCTCGGGCTGGCCGGTGAAGCGCCGGCGCAACTCCGGATCCTGGGTGGCGACGCCCACCGGGCAGGTATTTAGGTGGCATTTGCGCATCATGATGCAGCCGCTGACGACCAGCGGCGCTGTGGCGAAACCGAACTCGTCGGCGCCGAGCAACGCGCCGATCAGCACGTCACGGCCGGTCTTGAGCTGACCGTCGACCTGGACGCGTACGCGGCCGCGCAGGCGGTTGAGCACCAGCGTCTGCTGCGTTTCGGCGAGGCCGAGCTCCCACGGCGAGCCGGCGTGCTTGATCGAGGAAAGCGGGCTTGCCCCGGTGCCCCCGTCATGGCCGGCAATCACCACGTGGTCGGCCTTGGCCTTGGTCACGCCCGCCGCTACGGTACCGACACCAACCTCGGAAACCAGCTTGACGCTGATCGAGGCATTGGAATTGGCGTTCTTCAAGTCGTGAATCAGCTGCGCAAGATCCTCGATCGAGTAGATGTCGTGGTGCGGCGGCGGCGAAATCAGACCGACGCCCGGCACCGAATGCCGCAGGAAGCCGATGTACTCCGTCACCTTGTGGCCCGGCAATTGTCCGCCTTCGCCGGGCTTGGCGCCCTGGGCCATCTTGATCTGAATCTGGTCGGCATTGACGAGGTACTCGCCGGTCACCCCGAAGCGCCCCGAGGCCACCTGCTTGATAGACGAGCGCAGGCTGTCGCCTTTCTTCAGCGGGTAATCGCGCTCGATGCGCCCCTTGCCGACGATATCGGAAACCATCTGGCCGGCCTTGACGGGCCTGAAACGCGCGGGGTCTTCGCCGCCCTCGCCGGTATTCGACCGCCCGCCAATGCGGTTCATGGCGATCGCCAGCGTCGTGTGTGCCTCGGTCGAAATCGAACCGAGCGACATGGCGCCGGTAGCGAAACGCCTGACGATCTCTTTGGCCGGCTCGACTTCGTCCAGCGGCACTGCCGGACCGGCAGGCTTGATCTCGAACAGGCCGCGCAGCGTCATGTGCCGCTGCGTCTGGTCGTTGATGATGCGCGCGTACTCCTTGTAGTTGTCGTACTTTCCCGAGCGCGTCGAGTGCTGCAGCTTGGCGATCGCATCGGGCGTCCACATGTGCTCGTCGCCCCGCACGCGGAATGCGTAATCGCCACCGGCGTCCAGCGCGTTTTCCATGACTTGTTCGTTGCCGAACGCCAGTCTGTGCAGCCGGATGGCCTCTTCCATCACCTCGAAAACGCCAATGCCTTCGACTTGAGACGAAGTGCCGGTGAAATACTTGTCCACCATTTTCTTCTGCAGGCCGATGGATTCGAAAATCTGCGCCCCCGTGTAGGACATGTAGGTCGAAATGCCCATCTTGGACATGACCTTGAGCAGACCCTTGCCGATTCCCTTGACGAAGTGCTTGACCGCTTTTTCCCGCTCCTTCTTGTCGTTTCCGGCCATCTGTTCGATGGTCTCGAGCGCCAGATAGGGATGCACGGCTTCGGCGCCATATCCCGCCAGCAGCGCGAAGTGATGCGTTTCGCGCGCCGACCCGGTTTCGACGACCAGTCCGACACGCGTGCGCAAGCCCTGCGTCACGAGGTGCTGGTGCACCGCCGAAAGCGCAAGCAGCGCCGGGATCGCCACGTTGTTCTGGTCGAGCTTGCGGTCGGACACGATCAGCAGGCCACAACCACTCAACACGGCATCCTGCGCCTCCGCACAGAGCGAAGCGAGGCGCGCTTCGACACCTTCCTTGCCCCAGGCGAGCGGGTAGCAGATGTCGAGCTCGGCCGAATGCACCTTATCGTCCGTATAAGCCGAGATCTTGCGCAGCTTGGCCATGTCGGCATAGGTCAGCACCGGTTGCGACACCTCCAGACGATAGGGAGGATTGATTTCGTTGATGCCCAGCAGGTTGGGTTTCGGGCCGATAAACGAGACCAGCGACATGACGAGTTGCTCGCGAATCGGATCGATCGGCGGATTCGTCACTTGGGCAAACAATTGCCGGAAGTAGTTGTAGAGCGGCTTGTTCTTGCTCGACAGAACGGCCAGCGGGGAATCGTTGCCCATTGAGCCAACCGCTTCCTCGCCGGCTTTCGACATCGGCTCGAGGATGAATTTGATGTCTTCCTGGGTGAACCCAAAGGCCTGCTGGCGATCAAGCAGGGAAGCTTCGCATTTCGGTGCTCCGGCTTCAGGCGGTGCTTCCAGCCCATCGAGCTTGATGTTGATGCGCGAAACCCAATCCTGGTACGGCTTCTGCCGTGACAAGGTTTCCTTGAGTTCAACGTCATCGATGATGCGCCCCTGATCCATATCGATCAGGAACATCTTGCCGGGCTGCAGACGCCACTTCTTGATGATCTTTTCATCGGGAATCGGCAGAACGCCAGCTTCCGATGACATCACCACGAAGTCGTCATCCGTCACGAGATACCGTGCCGGCCGCAATCCGTTGCGATCGAGCGTAGCGCCGATCTGGCGCCCGTCCGTAAAGGCTACGGCTGCGGGACCATCCCATGGTTCCATCATCGCCGCATGGTATTCGTAGAAAGCCCGGCGCTTCTCATCCATCAGGGTATGCGCCTCCCATGCTTCGGGAATGAGCATCATCATGGCGTGGGCGAGCGTGTACCCGCCCATCACCAGCAGTTCCAGCGCATTGTCGAAGGACGCCGTATCCGACTGGTTCGGGTAGATCAGCGGCCAGATCTTTTCAAGGTCTGGGCCGAGTAGAGGCGATGAGGTACCCTTCTCTCGAGCCCGCATCCAGTTGTAGTTGCCTCGCAGCGTGTTGATCTCGCCGTTGTGAGCGATCATGCGGAACGGGTGCGCGAGCGGCCAGGTCGGGAAGGTGTTGGTCGAGAAGCGCTGGTGCACAAGAGCCAGCGCCGAGATGCATCTTGGATCCTGCAGATCCAGATAGTACTGACCAACCTGATCGGCAAGCAGCAATCCCTTGTAGACGATCGTGCGCGCCGACATGGACGGCTGATAGAACTCCTTGCTGTGCTCTAGTCCCAGCGCGCGGATGGCGTTGGCGGCTCGCCGGCGAATCACATAGAGCTTGCGTTCCAGTGCATCGGTGACCATAACGTCCGGCCCACGCCCGATGAACACCTGGCGAATGACCGGCTCGAGCGCTCGTACGGCCGGCGACATCGGCATCGAACGGTCGACGGGAACATCCCGCCAGCCAAGCACCACCTGGCCTTCGGCGCGCGTCGCGCGCTCGATCGCTTCCTGACAAGCCAGACGCGACGCGGATTCCTTGGGCAGAAAGACCATGCCGATGCCGTAATCGCCAGCACGGGGCAGGGTTACGCCCTGCTTTTCCATCTCCTCACGCAGGAACTGGTCAGGTATCTGAATCAGAATGCCAGCGCCGTCACCCATCAAAGGGTCGGCGCCAACAGCACCCCGGTGATCCAGGTTTTTCAGGATCAGCAAACCTTGCTGGATAATCGAGTGGCTTTTCTGGCCCTTGATGTGCGCTACAAAACCGACGCCGCAGGCGTCGTGCTCGTTGGCCGGGTCATATAGCCCTTGCCGCTCTGGTACAGCCGAATCCATCACGCTTGAGTCCTCATAAATCGGTGAGACAGCACAGAAGGCGGACGTCCTAAACGTCAAAAAAGCCGGCACAGGCCAGCTCTGTTGTGGTGCTTACGGACGACCCGCGAGTATATCGCGAAAATGCGGCCATTTAAACAAAATTCTCGGAACGCACAAACTTCTTCCGATCACGCACAAACTCACTAAATTCGAGGAAGATAGTAAAATAGCCCTGCCATAACCAACTGTCGCTATTGGCCTTTTTTCCGTGGCGAAGGCATGTTAAAGTAAAGCTTAATTCGATGAACAGTAATTAATTACCATAATTGTCGAATGAACCGGCAACAACAGCCTCAACAAGCGTGCCAACAATCGATGGATAAGACTCTGGCTGGTGAGCTCGGTTAAGTCGCACCCGCATATTTGCTTATTTGGATTCGCAATTCACAAGAGAGGCTGCGCAGTTGGCGGCTTTTGTCATTTTTCGAATCAAGACATGGAGATCTGAATGTCACTGAGTATCGGAGTACCACGTGAGATATTTCCAGGGGAGAAGCGTGTTGCGACTGTTCCCGAAGCCGTCGAAAAGCTGATCAAGCTTGGATTCAAGGTTCTTGTTGAATCTGGAGCGGGCGATCACGCCAATTGCAGCGACGACAGCTACCGCGCTGCCGGCGCCGAAATCGTCGACGGAGCCGCGGCGCTTTGGGCATCATCCGATATCGTCTTCAAGGTTCGCGGTCCGAGCGAAGAGGAAGTTGGATTGCTGCGCGAAGGCGGCACCCTGATCTCCTTCATCTGGCCGGCCCAGAACCCCGAACTGATGCAGAAGCTGGCTGCCAAGAAGGCCACCGTCCTGGCCATCGATTCGCTGCCGCGGCAATTGAGCCGTGCCCAGAAGATGGATGCACTGACCTCCATGGCCGGCATCAGTGGCTACCGCGCCGTCATTGAAGCCGCCAACGCCTTTGGCCGCTTCTTCAACGGTCAAATGACCGCCGCCGGCAAGGTACCCCCGGCCAAGGTCTTTATCGCCGGAGCCGGCGTCGCCGGTCTTGCGGCCATCGGAACCGCGGCCAACCTCGGCGCGATCGTCCGCGCCAACGACACCCGCGCAGAAGTCGCCGACCAGGTCAAATCCCTGGGTGGCGAATTCGTCAAGGTCGATTATGAGGAAGAAGGCTCCGGCGGCGGCGGCTACGCCAAAGTCATGAGCGAAGGCTTTCAGCAGGCCCAGCGCGAAATGTATGCCAAACAGGCACGGGAAGTGGACATCATCATCACCACCGCACTGATCCCGGGCAAGCCCGCCCCCAAGCTCATCACCGCCGAAATGGTGAAGAGCATGAAACCCGGTAGCGTCATCGTCGACATGGCGGGGGAACAAGGCGGCAACTGCGAACTGACCGAACCCGGCCAAGCCGTGGTGAAGCATGGCGTCACCATCATCGGCTACACCGACCTGCCCAGCCGGCTCGCCAAGCAGTCTTCGACGCTGTATGCAAATAACCTGCTGCGCCTGGCCGAGGAACTGTGCAAGACAAAGGATGGCCTGATCAATGTCAACATGGAAGACGACGCCATTCGCGGCCTGACGGTGATCAAGGATGGCAACATTACCTGGCCGCCACCGCCGCCCAAGATCCCGGCAGCCCCCGCCGCCAAGCCGGCCGCGGCCGCGCCAGTTGCCCCCAAGAAATCGGCACACGGTCACGGCGGCAGTAGCGAGCCGATGCCTGCCAACAAGATTGCAATAGTGGTTGTGGTCGCCGCCGCTCTGTTCTGGTTGATTGGCGCCTACGCTCCAGCGGCGTTCCTCGGTCACTTCACGGTCTTTGTCCTGGCGTGCTTCGTCGGCTATATGGTCGTCTGGAACGTCAAGCCAGCGCTGCACACGCCGCTGATGAGTGTCACCAACGCGGTGAGCAGCATCATCGCCATCGGCGCGCTGGTGCAGATTGCACCACCGCTGGCCGGCGGCATTTCGCGCCCCGACGAAATGATTCGCTGGCTGGCCATTGTGGCGATCGCGCTGGCGACGATCAATATGTTCGGCGGCTTTGCCGTCACCCGGCGCATGCTGGAAATGTTCCGCAAGTAAGGGAGATAAAAACATGTCTGAAGGTCTGTCCATAGTCTCCTATCTCGGAGCAACCATCCTCTTCATTCTTTGCCTTGGCGGCCTCTCCGACCAGGAAACAGCTCGGCGAGGCAATCTCTACGGCATTATCGGCATGACCATTGCCGTACTGGCGACGGTGTTCGGTCCGCGCGTCGGCACGGCCGGCCTGCCGTGGATCATCGGCGCCATGGTCGTTGGCGGGGCGATCGGGCTTTACGCCGCGCGTGTTGTGCAGATGACACAGATGCCGGAACTGGTCGCGCTGATGCATAGCCTCGTCGGTCTGGCGGCGTGCCTGGTGGGATTCGCCAGCTACGTGGATACATCAACACCGCTTGCCGGCGCGGCAAAAGCGATCCACGAAATCGAAATCTACGTGGGCATTCTTATTGGCGCGGTGACGTTCTCCGGGTCGCTGATTGCGTTCGGCAAGCTCTCGGCGAAGATTGGCGGCAAGCCCGTCCTGCTGCCGGGCCGTCACCTGCTCAATCTGGCCGGCCTGTTGATCGTTATCTACTTCGGACGGGAGTTCCTGCACGCGACGACAGCCGCCCAAGGCATGACCGCACTGATCGTGATGACCGTCATTTCGCTAGCTTTCGGTGTGCACATGGTCATGGCCATCGGCGGTGCCGACATGCCGGTCGTCGTCTCCATGCTCAACAGTTACTCCGGTTGGGCGGCGGCAGCGACTGGATTCATGCTCGGCAACGATCTCCTGATCGTGACCGGTGCGCTGGTCGGTTCCAGCGGCGCCATTCTGTCCTACATCATGTGCAACGCCATGAACCGCAACTTCATCAGCGTCATCGCGGGCGGTTTCGGTTCCGACGGCAGCGCGCCCGCGAAGCCGGCGGGTGGCGGCAGCAGCGAACCTGCAGGAGAAGTCACCCCTGTGTCTGCCCAGGAAACCGCCGAACTGTTGCGCGAAGCCAAGAACGTCATCATCGTTCCCGGCTACGGCATGGCAGTAGCACAGGCACAGCACGCCGTGTGCGAGATCACCTCGCTCCTGCGTGAAAAGGGTGTTAACGTCCGCTTTGGCATTCACCCGGTTGCCGGACGCATGCCGGGCCATATGAACGTGCTGCTCGCCGAAGCCAAGGTTCCCTACGACATCGTGTTTGAAATGGACGAACTCAACGAAGACTTTCCCGACACCGATGTGGCCATGGTCATTGGCGCGAACGACATCGTCAATCCGGCAGCGCAGGAAGACCCGACCAGTCCGATTGCCGGCATGCCGGTTCTGGAAGTCTGGAAAGCCAAAACGTCGATCGTGATGAAGCGGAGTATGGCTTCCGGGTATGCCGGCGTAGACAACCCGCTGTTCTACAAGGAAAACAATCGCATGCTCTTTGGCGATGCCAAGAAGATGCTGGACGAGGTTCTCGGCTCATTGACGAAGGCGGCAGCTTAGTCAAGTCGGAGAGACTTCCATTGGAACGCCCGCTCGCGCGGGCGTTTTTTTACAACCTGCTCAGACGTTTCCAACTGCAAACAACCTGCCATGCTCCTTCATGGCATAACGATCCGTCATTCCTGCGACATAGTCGGCGACGCGCCGTGCCTGATCGTCGTCGGTCCGATACTCCCTCGGAAGTAGACGCGGATCGCTCAGGAATGCCGAAAACAGGTCGATTATGATTTTCTCCGCCTTACGGGTCATCCTTAGCACCTGATAGTGCTGATAGAGGTTGGTTCTCAGGAAGCGCTTCATTCCGCGCTGAGCTTCGCACATCTCTTCCGAGAAACCGACGAGAGGCGCCGCATTTCTCACATCCTCCAGAGTCTGCGGCCCACTGCGGACAATATTCGCACTCGTTGTTTCAATCAGGTCGCAGACCAAGGCATTGATCATGCGCCGCACGGTTTCGTGAATCAGACGGCGGCCGGCCAGATCCTTGTTGGCACCTTTGACGAGAATCAGATTCTTCCTGAATAGTGAAACCTCTTCCAGTTGATCCAGGGAAACCAATCCCGAGCGCAAGCCGTCGTCTATGTCGTGATTGTTATAGGCAATTTCATCGGCCAGATTACAGATTTGAGCCTCTAGCGAAGGTTGCGTACGGTTCAGGAAACGCAAACCGAGTTCTCCCAATTTTCGAGCCTCGTCTTGCGAACAGTGTTTCAGTATTCCTTCGCGTGTTTCAAAACATAGGTTCAAGCCATTGAAGGCTGCATAACGCTGTTCGAGTTCATCGACGATTCTCAAGCTCTGCAGGTTATGCTCAAACCCTCCGTGCCCACGCATGCATTCGTTCAGGGCGTCCTGCCCGGCGTGGCCAAAAGGAGTGTGCCCAAGATCGTGGGCCAGCGCGACTGCTTCCGCAAGATCCTCGTTGAGACTCAATGCACGCGCGATGCCTCTGGCTATCTGGGCGACCTCGAGGCTGTGGGTCAGCCGTGTGCGAAAGAGATCGCCTTCATGATTGACAAAGACCTGTGTCTTGTATTCCAACCGGCGAAAGGCTGTCGAATGGACGATTCGGTCGCGGTCCCGCTGAAACTCCCCTCGATAAGCCGGCGGATCATCGGGGAAGCGCCGACCCCGGGAATTCGCCGACGATACGGCAAAAGTCCTCAGGTTATCCACGTCCTGCCCGAGCTTCAATTGCCCGCCCGATCTCCGCAGACGAGGCAACGTCGCTTACCACCGCCTTGCCCAGATCTCTGAGCAGTACAAGGCGCAGTTTTCCGTCTTGAACCTTCTTGTCATGCTGCATCAATTCCATGTAGCGCCCAACCTCCATGGCTGGGCCGGCAACTGGCAAGCCGGTTCGCTTAAACAATGCTTCCGCGCGATCGACATCCCTCTCGCCAAGCCAACCGAGCAAGCGAGACAACTCGATCGCCATCATGGTGCCCGCGGCTACTGCTTCGCCATGCAACCATCGGCCATAGCCCACTCCGGCTTCGATGGCGTGGCCGAAGGTGTGTCCCAGGTTAAGCAATGCTCGTTCGCCAAGCTCGCGCTCATCCGCGGCAACGATTTCCGCCTTGTTCTTGCAAGCATGGTAGATCGCCTTCTCGAGGCTCTCCGGATCCTTACGCAGCAAGTCCTCAAGGTGATTTTCCAGCCATTCCAGAAAGGGAAGATCACGGATGAGGCCGTACTTGATCACCTCGGCCAGTCCTGATCTCAGCTCACGATCCGGAAGCGACGCAAGAGTATCCGGATCGGCCAGAACCAGCTTCGGCTGGTAGAAGGCACCGATCATGTTCTTGCCCCGTGGATGGTTGATCGCGGTTTTTCCCCCGACCGACGAGTCGACCTGTGCCAGGAGCGTTGTGGGAATCTGGACGAAGGGCGCACCTCGCTGATAACACGCGGCGGCGAATCCAGTCATATCTCCGACAACACCACCTCCCAACGCCACCAGAGTCGTGTTTCGTTCACACGAGTTGGCGATGAGCGCGTCAAAAATTGTGTTCAAGGTTTGCCAATCCTTGTGCCGCTCACCATCCGGAAGAACAATCTCAACAACCTGGACACCCGCATCACGCAATTCCCGCGCGATACCGCGCAAGAAAATGGGAGCAACAACCTCATTGGTAACGACAGCGACCTTCGGCTGAACAAGAAGAGGAAGCAGCAATTCCATTTGCCGAATAGCCCCGCTCCCGATATGAATCGGATAGGAACGGTCACCAAGCGCAACGTTCAGAGTTTCCATCTTTCGGAAATTTCCTTGAGCAAGAATTGAAGAACACCTTGCGCATTCGTCCGACTGCCATCAACAATCAGGTTCGCCACCTCCCGGTAGAGAGGATCACGAATGGCGAACAACTGATTAAGCTTCAGCAGCGGGTCGGCGACTTGAAGCAACGGCCTATTCCGGTCATTCCTCGTTCGTTCCCACAGTGTTTGCGGCGGCACGTTCAAATAGACGACGAAGCCGCTCGCGCGCATGTTTGCCCTGTTTTCTTCGCGCAGCACGCCACCACCACCGGTCGCAACAACCAGACCGCTTCGCGCAGACATTTCGGCAATGATCTGAGCCTCGCGCTTCCGGAAACCATCCTCCCCCTCGATTTCAAAGATCGTGGGAATACTGACCCCGGTACGTGCCTCGATCTCCTTGTCCGTATCGACAAAACTCAGACTCAGGCGCTTGGCAAGCGACCGCCCAATTGTGGTCTTGCCAGCCCCCATCAAACCGACCAGGTATATGTTTTCAGATATGTTTTCCACCGCGGTATTCTACCGCAGCGAGTCGGCAAATTAGGAGGCGCAAAAAAACCGGCGTTAAGCCGGTTTTTTTGGCTGCACATCGAAGTTCACCTCAACGCAAGGCCCTCATTGACTATCTTCGGCGTTATGAATACCAACAACTCGGTCTTGTCGTCAATCCACTCCCGGTTCTTGAAAAGCCAGCCGATGTAAGGCAAGTCGCCGAAGAACGGGATCCGGTAAGTGTTTTCCGTCGTCTTCTGAGTATAAATCCCTCCGATCACGACAGTTCCGCCATTTTCAACCAGCACTTCCGTCTTGACATGCTTGGTATCGATTGCCACGCCGGAACCAGTGGACAGCGAAGTATTGGGCGTGTCCTTGTTGATATCCAAGGTCATCGTTATCTTTCCGTCGGGCGTAATCTGCGGCTTGACCTTTAATGAGAGATTCGCCTTGCGGAAGGAAACGCTTGTCGCCCCCGAACTGGTCGCCTGCTGGTAGGGAATTTCAACCCCTTGCTCAATCAATGCTTCAATCTGGTTTGCGGTCATGACACGCGGACTGGAGATGACTTTTCCTTTCCCATCCGCCTCCAAGGCCGAGATCTCGGCGTTCAGAAACTTTGTCTTCGCGGAGTTGTACAACACCATGGAGAAGACCCCTGCGTTACCGGCACGCGGGGTTGCAGGCAGATTGACAGAACTGGAGTCTGTTGGCCAGTTTGGAATCGTACTGGATTGCCCAGTGTAGTAGCCCGTCGCCGCCAAGTTGCCGCCGACAGTAGCGTTACCACCAGGGTCCGTATTCCGGTAGCCAAGCCTTATGCCAATATTCTTGGCAAAACTATCGCCGGCTTCAACGATGCGCGCTTCGATCATTACCTGCCTTACCGGAACATCCACCTTGGCAATCATCGCCCGCACATCATCAAGGCGACTGGGCGTATCCTGAATAAACAAGATATTTGAACGATCATCGAGCAGAGCACTGCCACGCTTCGATAACAGCGTCTGCTTGGAATCGGAAAGGAGTTTCTTGACGTCTGCTCCTTTGATGTAATTCATCTGGAAGCTTTCGGTACGCAGCGGCTCAAGATCCCCAATCTGCACCTTGGACTCGAACTCCAGTTTTTCCTTGGTCGCAATTTCTTCGCGCGGCGCGATCAGGATGACATTTCCATTCTTCCGCATATCGAGCCCCTTTTGCTGAAGAATGATATCCAGCGCCTGATCCCACGGAACGTCCTTGAGAATAAGCGTGATCGCGCCCCCCACCGAATCACTCACAACAATGTTCATGCCGGTAAACTCGCCGATCACCTGAAGCAATCGCCGGACTTCGACGTTCTGGAAATTCAGCGACAGTTTCTCGCCCTGGTAGCCGCCCCGGGTGCCCTGAACCAGTTTGTTCGGGTTCTCGATAATAGGCTTCACCTCGATCACGAATTGACTATCCGTCTGATACGCGTTGTGCTCCCAGAGACCCTTCGGTGTTATCGTCATTCGGGCATTTGCGCCCTGCTGGACGGTGCTCACCGAAACAACCGGGGTGGCGAAGTCGGTCACATCGAGTTTCTTGCGCAGCGCTTCAGGAACATTCACTTTGATGAAATCGACAATCAGCGACTGCCCCTGCTGGCGGATGTCGATTCCGGCACCGGGATCGCTCATATCAACCGATATACGTGCTTCTCCGTCTTTCCCCCGGCGAAACGCGATGTCACGTACGCTATTGGCGGCCTGAGTCGGTTGTGCCTGTGAGAAGTGTTCCACTTGCCTGTCAACCCCACCCTCTTGCCAGGTTTTTCCCCCGCTCGGCGTAAGTGCCAGCAACAAGGAATTGCCATCGATTGTCGTTTCGTAGGTCATCGCCCGGTTCAGATTCAGCACGACCCGCGTGCGATCTTCGGACTGAACGATATTCGCGCTTCGCAGATCCCCCTCGTTGAACGATTGGCTGTTCTTCCCCAAGCCATTTGTCGTATTGGCAAAATCAAGGGCTATCCGCGCGGGACTGGCCACGCTGAATCCCGCCGGAGGTGCTGCAAGTGGTTCCCGGAAGGTCAGTTTGAGATTGAGCACGCCTCCCTGCTGAGCAACCTTTATCGAGTCAATCGAGTTCGGTCTGCCATCCTGAGCGTGCGCCACAGCCCATGGCAACATGACCAGCGCGGCAATGCCCAATACATAGTTTGCGATTCGTTTCACTTCGTCCCCTCCTGTCCCTGCAGCAGCAGGGAACTCACTCTTTCAACCCAGTCGCCAGCGGCATCTTGAACCAGTTCCTTCAGAACAACCTCTGACTCCGTTATCTTGGTGATCACACCGAAATTCTGCCCGAGATAGTTGCCTGCTCTAACCTGATACAAGGATCCGTCGACTTGTACAATGGCATAGGCCGAGTTCTTCCTGGACATCACACCGACATACTTCAGCGACTCCAGCGGATAAGCTTCCAGCGGTTCTCGCGGACGATCGAAATTGGGCTGCACCCCCCCACCGCTTGCTTTCTTTTCCGGCGCTATTTTTGCCGGCTTGAAAGGGTCAATAAGATTCCCTGCATCATAGGCGACAGGCTCATAAGGCTTGACCTGCGGGAGAGGGGGAATTTTCCCCTTGATATCCTTGGCGGCGTCATTCATCCATTGACGTAGATCTTCATGATCGCCGCTATCCGCACAGGACGCCAGAACGATGCAAACCAAGACAAGAAACTTTCTCATTTCTTCCCACCCTTGGCAGCCTGCGCCGCTTTTCTCTTGGCAGCCAGTTCTTCTTCATCCAGATAACGGAACGTTTTTGTAACAGCGTCCAGGACCAGTGTTCCATCTTTGGCCTGCGGGTTTCCGGTGATCGAAATATTGTTCAGCGTCACGATTCTGGACAACCTGCCGACATCCCCAGCAAACGCCCCAAAATCGTGATAGCTGCCAGTCAATCGGACATTTATCGGCAATTCAGCGTAAAAGTCCTTGACAACTTCCGGGCCGGGCTTGAAAAGCTCGAACTGCAAGCCGCGCCCCATCCCCGACTGATTGATCTCAACCAGCAACGACTCAACTTCGGACTTGTTGGGCAGTTGTTTCAAGAGCGCTCCAAAAGAGCGATCGATCTCGTTCAGTTGCTGAACATACAAGTCCAGATTAACCGCCTGCGTCTTCTTCGCAACAAACTCTTCCTTGAGCTTCACTTCATTTTGTTGTCGTTGCGCCAGCGTATCGAGTTGCTCGTTCCACCAGAACCACCAACCGGCGACGAGTATCAAAGCGAACAGTCCGATCAGGACCGCAATGCGCGGAGCAAGCGGCCAAGCCCCAACGTCTTTTGGATTCAGGTTGCGGAAATCGTTCAGGACCGCGTTGAAGTCGATCTTGGGAACAGAGGGCGATTTCATTTTTTACCGACCTCCTCGTTTGGACTCCGCTTCAATGCCGCGTTCAGACTGAACTCGCTCAGGCGTCGCTTATCCACAGTAACGGCCTTGATCTCCACAAGTTGAGGTTTTTCCAGCCACGGGGATGCTTCGATATTCCGCATTAGCGTCGAGACGCGCGCATTGGACTGCGCATATCCAATCAGAACGATATTTCCGCCGGTCTGTTTCATGGAACGGATATAAACCCCCTCGGGCATCTGTTTCACCAGTTCGCTCAATAAGCGCACGGCTTCCGCCCGGTCCCGCTGCAATGACTCGATAATTTGCTTGCGGGCAAGCAAGGCCTGCGTCTGTTCCTTCAGGCGCTTGATCTGGTCGATCTGCTTGTCCAGCACCACGATTTCCTTCTTCAGGAAGTCGTTCTTGGCGTCCTGGGCCGCAATGTAGCCGTCGATGACCGTGATAACCAGGAACACGATCAGTCCTGCAAGCACCGACACCAGGCCGAGAAGGCCATAGAACTGCTGGCGCTTGGCCTTGCGCTTCTCTTCCCGATGCGGGAGAAGGTTGATGCGTATCATTCGTCAAACCTCCGCAGAGCGAGGCCGCACGCCACCATCAATGAGGACGCGTCGGCCAGCAGGCTCTTGGCACGGACCCGATCTGAAAGAACCATGTCGGCAAATGGGTTGGCCACGATCGTGTTGATCTGTGTGCGCGACGCGACGACCTCGTCCACACCAGGAAGCACGGCGCAACCACCGGACAAAACTACATGATCCACCTTATTGAATTGCGTCGAAGTAAAGAAAAACTGCAAGGCCCTCGAAACCTCGAGCGCCATGCTCTCCACGAATGGCTGCAGGAGTTCCGCCTCATAGTTGTCTGGGAGACTGCTCCGACGTTTCTCGGCCTCAGCCTCCTCAAACGTCATGCCGTACAATCGCGCAATATCCTGCGTCAACTGATTCCCACCGAACGCCTGCTCTCGCGCATAAAGCTGCTGCCCATCTCGCAACACGGTCAGGTTCATCACATTGGCACCGACATCCACAAGCGCGATGATCTGCCCCTTTCCTCCATCCGGCAATTGCTTTTGAATCAATTCCAGAGAAGACAAGACGGCATAAGACTCGACATCCATGACCACGGGCTTCAACCCGGCGGATTCGACCACCGCCACACGATCCTCAACTTTCTCCTTGCGCGAGGCGGCAATCAGGACCTCGATCTCCTCGGGCGAGGAAGGTGCTGGCCCTACCACCTGAAAGTCAAGGTTGACTTCGTCGAGCGCAAAAGGAATGTACTGGTTTGCCTCGGATTCAACCAGGAGTTCCAGTTCTTCCTCTCTCTGGCCGGCGGCCACGATGATCTTCTTGGTAATCACATGGGACGCCGGAAGCGCGGCAGCAACGAGCCGGGTGGAGGTCGCCAGCTTTTTCCACGCCCGCCTGACAGTCTCGGCTGCTGATTCCAGATTGACGATGTTGCCATCGGCAACAACATCTCTCGGCAGGATTTCCACCGAATAGCGCTCGACCCGATACCCGCCCTTGCCGTCATTCGCCAACTCAACCATCTTTACCGCTGATGAGCTGATATCGAGTCCGATCAGGGAGCGCGCCTTGGGATTGAAGATCGAAAGATCGAATTGCAAATCGCCACCCCTTACAAAAAACCCTTCAATAATTAGTAGTTAGCGAACTTATAGATAATCTACTTTAGATGCTAGCAACAAGTATTCGGCAAGTAAAGCTATTTTTACGTCATTGTTTCCCGTATTTTTCTTAATAATCCCGCGATAATTCCTGCCACTACAGGAGTGCCGAGCGTGTGTTTATAATTGGCGATTGCGTCTTCTCTGGACATTGCCTTGCCTACCGTTTCTCGCTGGATCCTTTACCCCATAACCATCCTCCTGGGAATTGTGGCAATGGCCGCCGCCATGGTCGCCGTCGTCGTTATCCTGGCATATCCGAATCTTCCATCGCTCGAAATTCTCACGGATTATCGCCCCAAGATCCCGTTGAGGGTCTACACCGCAGACGGGCACCTGATTGGAGAGTTCGGCGAAGAACGCCGTGCATTCGCGCGGTTTGAAGATGTGCCCATGATTATGAAGCAAGCCATTTTGGCAGCAGAGGACGAACGCTTCTACCAGCACGGCGGCGTCGATGCGCTAGGCATCGTCCGGGCGGCCATCAGCAATATTTTGGGCGGCGGCAAGCGCCAGGGAGCTTCAACAATCACGCAACAGGTGGCCAAGAATTTTTTCCTGTCTTCCGAAAAAACCTACTCGCGCAAGCTTTACGAGGCCCTGCTGGCCTTCAAGATCGAACACAACCTGACTAAGGATCAGATTTTCGAGTTGTATATCAACCAAATCTACCTGGGGCAACGTGCTTATGGGTTCGGCGCAGCATCACAGATATATTTCGGCAAGCCCCTGAAGGAGATCACCATTGCTGAAGCGGCAATGCTGGCCGGTCTCCCGAAAGCACCCTCTGCATTCAACCCGATCGTCAACCCCAAGCGGGCCAGCCTGCGTCAACAATACGTGCTGCGCCGCATGCGTGAACTGGACTTTATCGACCCCAAGCAGCACGAAGAAGCGCTGAAGCAGGCTCTCGTCGTAAAGCGCGAGACCAATGAATATGCGGTCCACGCCGAACATGTTGCGGAAATGGCCCGCCAGATTGCAGCGGACCGCTTCCCGGAGGATGTGTATTCCAGAGGACTGCGGGTCTACACAACAGTAACCAAGGCGGACCAGGAAGCGGCGTACACCAGCCTGCGGCGCAACGTCTTCGACTACGACCGCCGGCACGGCTACCGCGGCGCGGAGGCTTACGCTGACCTCGCGGAAATCAAGTCGGAACAGGACGAGGCACTGGACGTGCTGTTGCAGGAATACCACAACAGCGAAGACCTGCACCCGGCGGTGGTCTTGCAGGCCGACACGAAGCAGGTCCGCGCCTACCGTCGCGGCGGTGAAACAATCACGATCACGGGCGAAGGGCTCAAGTTCGCGGCGCGCATGCTTGATGACAAGGCTCCGCCCAACAAACGTCTCCGCCGGGGAGCCATTATCCGCGTCCAACTGGACGACAAAAACAACTGGCGCATTATGCAGATGCCGGAAGTCGAATCGGCGTTTCTTTCCGCCGACCCACATACTGGTGCGATCCGCTCGCTGGTCGGAGGTTTCGATTTCGGTCGCAACAAGTTCAACCACGCCACGCAGGCCTGGCGCCAACCCGGTTCGAGTTTCAAGCCATTCATATATTCTGGCGCCCTGGAGAAGGGCTTTACGCCAGCCTCCATCGTTCTTGACGATCCGATCAGTTTTCCCGCTTCGGTCACGGGCAGCCAGGCGTGGGAGCCCAAGAACTACGACGGAAAATACGAAGGCCCGATGCGCATGCGTACGGCGCTGGCCAAGTCGAAAAACATGGTTTCGATCCGCTTGCTTGAGGCCAGCGGCGTGCATTTCATCCAGGATTACGTAACGCGCTTCGGATTCGAGGCAGAAAAACACCCAGCCTACCTGACCATGGCCTTGGGAGCCGGTTCGGTGACTCCCTGGCAAATGGTCACCGCTTATTCTGTGTTTGCCAACGGCGGCTACAAGATACAACCTTTCATCGTCAGCCAGATTCGCGACGAAAGAGACCAGGTCATCGCCGAAGCCCAACCGGTTACCGCCGGCGACGAATCCTTGCTGGTCATCGATCCACGCAATGCTTACCTGATGGACAGCATGCTTCGCGACGTTACGATCTACGGCACGGCCGCGCGAGCCTCGGCGACGCTGAAGCGCCGTGACCTTGCAGGCAAGACCGGAACCACCAACGAGCACGTCGATGCCTGGTTCTGCGGCTACCAGCGAACGGTCGTTGGATGCTCCTGGATCGGCTTTGACCAACCGAAGAATCTCGGCAATGGAGAAACCGGAGGTTCGGCTGCCCTGCCCGCGTGGATCGGCTACATGGGCAAGGTGCTCAAGGACGTTCCCGAGTCTTTCATGCCGCAACCGGAGGGGCTGGTATCGCTGGAAATTGCTGGCTCTGCCAAGGGTCCGTCCAGGGAGTTTTTCTATAAGGAAAACGTCCCGGCATCGGTCGAGCCTGAACCGCCACAGGATCAAAACGCAAAGCCGGTGGATTAGCTGTCGCGCAGTTCGATCTTCGTTCCCGCCTGCGCAGACACCAGATCCGACAGGGCGGCCATCAATTCGCGTCCGCTTCTCGTGTCGCGCCAGGATTGTCCGTCCCAGAGGAAGTGAAAGCCCCCTGCACGGGCAGCCACCCACACCTCCTTCGCCGCAGCATGGCGATTGACGATGATCTTGCCCCCATCGTCGAATTCAATTTCCAGAACCCCGCTGCTCGTCATCGAGCAATCGAGATCGGCACCGCTCGTCTCGAGCGCCAACTCGATCGTTTTCAGCGCCCGATCCGCAAGGGTAATGAATTCGCTATCGTTCATACTGTGCTACCATTTTTGCCTTTGATTTCCCTACACCATGCGCAGATACATTACGCTTTCACTGCTGCTGTCCATGATGGCGTTAAACGCCTGCGGGACACGCGGGTCTCTATATCTGCCCCCACAGCAAAAGACTCCGGAGCCGGCAACCGGTTCCCCGACGCAACCTGATCTTAGCACGGCCAAGACTCCTAGCTCATGAACGCCATCACTGCGCCTTTCAACGTAAACGACGGTCAACTCTGTGCCGAATCCATTCCCCTGGCAGAGATTGCCGAGCGCTTCGGCACTCCGTGCTACATCTATTCACGCGCAGCGCTTGAAGCGGCTCTGGATGAATTCCTTGTCGAACTGGAGGGCATCGACGCCCAAGTCTGCTATGCGGTCAAGGCCAATTCCAACCTGGCAGTACTCAACGTCTTCGCGCGCCGAGGCGCCGGGTTCGACATCGTTTCCGCCGGGGAACTCAAGCGCGTACTGGCCGCCGGTGCGGACCCGCGAAAGATCGTTTTTTCCGGTGTCGGAAAATCCAGAGAGGAAATGGCCTTCGCTCTCACGACCGGGATCCTCTGCTTCAACGTCGAATCGGCGCCCGAACTCGAGCGTCTGAACGAAGTGGCCGGATCGCTGGGTGTCCGTGCGCCGATCAGCCTGCGTGTCAACCCCGACGTCGACGCCAAGACACATCCGTACATTTCCACCGGACTGAAAGAAAACAAGTTCGGTGTGGCCTACGAAGATGCGCTCACGATCTACCAGCGTGCCGCGGCCCTGTCGCACATCGATGTCACCGGTATCGACTGCCACATCGGATCGCAACTGCTCGACCCGGCGCCCTTCGCCGAAGCACTCGACAAGCTCCTGTTGCTGGTGGACCAACTCGCTGCCAGCGGGATTTCCCTGCACCATATCGACCTGGGCGGCGGATTGGGCATCCGCTATCAAGATGACGAAGCCCCGACGGTTAAGAGTTATCTGCGCCCGCTGCTGCAGAAGCTCAAGGGACGGCCGCTGAAGATTTTGCTCGAACCCGGTCGCCGCCTCGTCGGCAACACAGGGGTGCTGCTCACGCGTGTCGAATACCTCAAGCCCGGCGAGATCAAGAACTTTGCCATCGTCGATGCGGCCATGAACGATCTGGCCCGCCCGGCGCTCTACGACGCCTGGCACGATATCGTCCCGGTGCGTCCGCGCGATAGCGAACCGCGCGACTGGGAAATCGTTGGGCCGATCTGCGAATCCGGGGATTTTCTCGGCCACAGCCGATCGCTGGCCATCCAACCGGGGGATCTGCTGGCCATAATGTCCGCCGGAGCCTACGGCATGGCCATGAGTTCCAACTACAACACCCGCCCGCGTGCCGCCGAAGTGATGGTTGACGGAGATCAGGCGTTCCTGGTCCGCCGCCGCGAAACGGTCGAAGAACTCTACGCACTGGAAAGCCCGTTGCCGTGAAACAGTTCCCCCTCCTCGTGGCCATCTGTCTGGCACTGACCGGCTGTTCGGAAAACGGCGCCAAGAAGAAAGCCGAGCCGCCGCCAGTCCCTGTGACCGCAACCAAGGCGGTCGCACGGGACATTCCGGTCAGTTTGCAGATCGTCGGCCGAGCCGAGGCTTTCGAAAGCGTCGTGATGAAATCCCGTGTTGATGGCCAGGTTGCGGCTGTCCTGTTCACCGAGGGGCAACACGTGAATCAGGGTGACGTATTGATCCGCCTGGACCCTACCGATTTCGCCGCCCGCCTGCAGCAGGCGGAAGCCACGGCCGCACGCGACGAAGCGCTGATCGCCAAGATGCGCGCCGATACGGCGCGTTATACGGCCCTCAAGGAGCGCAATTTCGTTTCCGAGGAGAAGGTCAACGACATTCGTACCAATGAGGCGGCAGCAGCGGCCAACCTGCGCGCCAGCAAGGCAGCGGTAGAGGTCGCCCGCCTGCAGCTTTCCTACGCCACGATTCGCGCACCGATTACCGGCATCGTCGGCGCCCGCTTGGTTTTCCCTGGCTCGGCGGTCAAGGCCAATGACGTCACCGTGGCCATCGTCAATCGCGTCCGTCCGCTGCTGGTCAGTTTCGCCGTCCCGGAAAAACATCTGCCGCAACTGCGTGCCGCCCGCCAGGCAGGCAACCTTAAGGTCGACGTCACCCAAGCCGGCGACTCGTCGCAGCATTTCGAGGGAACTGTCCGTTTCATCGACAATTCCGTCGACGCCAGCACGGGAACCATTCTGCTGAAAGCCGAATTGCCCAACCAGGACGAAAAACTGACCCCGGGGCAATTCCTCAATGTCTCACTGCTGCTCGACACTCTCCGGCAAGCCGTAACCGTCCCGGACAACGCCGTCCAGCAAGGCGCCGACGGCAACTATTTGTACGCGGTCAAGGACGACTCCAGCGTTGAAATGCGGCGTGTCGAAACGCTGGCCTCGGAGGACGGGTTTACGGCGGTTCGCGGAGCGGTTCGGGTCGGCGAAACGATTGTCACTGACGGACACCTGCGTCTGACGCCGGGCGCCAAGATCAAGATCAAGGAAGAAGCTCCCGCCGGAAAACCGGCCTCTGCCGCCAGATAGGCCGTCTGCCATGCATCTGCCCGAACTCTGCATCCGCCGCCCGGTGATGACCACGCTGCTGATGGCGGCGTTCATAATTTTCGGCCTGATCGCCTACCGAGCCCTGCCGGTATCGGAACTGCCCAACGTCGACTTTCCGACCATCTCGGTCACCGCAAGCCTGCCCGGCGCCTCGCCGGAGACGATGGCGGCTGCCGTGGCCACCCCGCTCGAAGGACAGTTCTCGACCATTGCCGGCCTGGAATCGCTGAGTTCGACGAGCGCGCAGGGATCCACCTCGATCACACTGCAATTTTCCCTGGATCGAAACATCGACGCGGCGGCGCAGGATGTGCAGTCGGCAATCGCCACGGCGCAACGCAAGTTGCCGCCGAATATGCCGACACCGCCGTCGTTCCGCAAGGTCAATCCGGCGGATTCGCCGATCTTCTTCATCGCCCTTACATCTCCCACCTTGCCGCTGCCGGTGGTTAACGAATACGCCGAGACACAACTGGCACAGCGATTGTCGACCGTCACCGGCGTGGCTCAGGTACTGGTTTTCGGGTCGCAAAAATACGCGGTGCGCATCCGGGCCAACCCGGATCAGCTGGCGGCACGGGGAATGGGCATCGACGAATTGCGCCAGGCGATTGCGCAAGCCAACGTCAACCAACCGCTCGGGCAGTTCGATGGCAATCAACAGGCTTTCGCCATCAAGGACAACGGCCAACTCACCAGCGCGGCCGCCTACCGACCGCTGATCGTGGCGTGGCGCAACGGTGCCCCGGTGCGCCTCGAGGAGGTCGCCACGCCGATCGACAGTGTCGAGAACGCGCGCATCGCGGCCTGGAACGTCGACAAGCGCTCCATCGTCCTGGCCATCCAGCGCCAGCCCGGCGCCAACACCATCGAAACCGTGGACTCGGTCAAGCGCATGCTGCCGAGTTTCCAGGCCAGTCTTCCGGCGTCGATCAACATGACCACGCTGTACGACCGCAGCATTTCGATCAGCGAATCCATCGTCGACGTCCAGTTCACGCTGTTGCTCGCCGGGTTCCTGGTCGTCCTGGTCATCCTGCTGTTCCTGCGCAACGTCTCGGCCACGGTCATTCCCGCGCTGGCTCTGCCGATCTCGGTCATCGGCACCTTCGCCGTCATGCACGTTCTCGGCTACAGCCTCGACAACCTGTCGCTGCTGGCACTGACACTGGCCGTCGGCTTCGTCGTCGACGACGCCATCGTGATGCTGGAGAATATCGTCCGGCACATCGAACTGGGTGAAACGCCTCTTCAGGCCGCGATCAAGGGATCGCGGGAAATCGGCTTCACCATCGTCTCGATGACTGTCTCGCTCACCGCCGTATTCATCCCGGTGATGTTCATGAGCGGCAT
>JARKPC010000158.1 GCA_029975435.1 Propionivibrio sp.
TGGAATTGAAGGTGCCACACGGCGAGCGTCTGGATGCCCTGACTTCCTTGATTCCCGTGTTCTTCAGCTACGTGTTGAGCTTCGTCTATGTCGGCATCTACTGGAACAATCACCACCACATGCTGCATGCAGCGCAAAAAGTGACCGGGCCGATCCTTTGGGCGAACCTGCATCTGTTGTTCTGGCTGTCGCTGTTCCCGTTTGCCACGGGATGGATGGGAGAAAACCACTTTGCGGCGGTGCCGTCGGCCGTCTACGGTGTGGTGCTGTTCATGGCTGCCGTCGCCTACTGGGTACTCCAGAAAACCATTATTTCCTCGCAAGGCGAGGGTTCCCTCCTGAAAAAAGCGTTGGGCGGCGACTGGAAAGGCAAGTCCTCGCCGATGGTCTATGCCTTCGCCATGCTGTCCGCCTTCTGGTCGCCATCGCTGGCGCAAGGGTTGTATGCCCTGGTTGCGCTGATCTGGCTGATTCCGGACCGGCGTATCGAAAAGGTTTTGGTAAAGAGGGAAGAGCAAGCGGGTTGAGTCCATCTTTGATCGGGCACTTTCGTTGGAATTCAACTTTCCGGAAAAAGCGCAGTCGAATCGGGTGATCGGTGGTTCATGAGGAGGACGTAACATGTGCACTCATCACTCGACGGCGCTTCCCAGCCACGAAATTCTGTCGAAGCTCGCGTGCGACGACCCTCAGGCGTTTGAAGCATTGCGCGAGGAACTGGTCGCTTGCTTCATAGGTGAGGCCCCCGAACGAATCCGGCCGCGCTTGTGCGGGATCCAGTTTCGGGTGGATGCCATCCGCCGGCTGTCACGGACACCGTTGGGGGCGCTCGTGAAATTACAGGCGATGATGTGGAGCAGCTTCCTCAGGATGGACGAGGAATTGCAGTGTTTTGCGGAGTCGGCCGGCAACCGATCATGGGCGCGCAGCAAGCAGTTTGGCCTTGGCCGCGTTTCCCCCAAGAGCGCCCGTATCATCGAGTTCCGGCCGCGCGTGTCCTCTGAAAGACGGTAGTCGCGGCGGCCTGACTCGGGCGATTGCATCCTTTTCGGGTTTCATTCGTCTACCTTGGTGAGTACCACTATTCACCGATGGGAGTTGTCCTGTGTCTGCCGAATCTCAAGTTCTTCCTTCCCCCACGCTCGGTCGTTGGCTGGCTGGAATCCTCGTGGCCACCGCCCTCTGGTTGCTGGCCTACAGTAATCTGAGCGCTTTTGCCGATGCCTTCATTGCCGCACTTGGATTGACCCGCGAAACGCACTTCGGCGAAGCGGTGCATTTCTTCATCTACGACACGCCCAAGGTGTTGTTGCTGCTCACAGGCATCGTCTTCGTCATGGGCATCGTGCAGACGTTCTTCGCCCCGGAGCGTACGCGTGCGCTGCTGTCGGGCAAGCGGGTCGGCGTCGGCAATGTGCTGTCGGCGACGCTGGGCATCGTCACGCCGTTCTGCTCGTGTTCGGCGGTGCCGCTGTTCATCGGATTCCTGTCGGCCGGCGTACCGCTGGGCGTGACTTTCTCCTTCCTGATCTCCGCGCCGATGGTCAATGAAGTCGCGCTGGTGCTGCTGTTCGGCATGTTCGGCTGGAAGGTCGCGGCGCTGTATCTGGGCATGGGGCTACTGGTGGCGATCGTCGCCGGTTTTGTCATCGGCGAGTTGAAGATGGAACGCCACCTGGAAGACTGGGTGCAAAAGATCCACGCCGGCCACGTCGATCCGTCGGTCGGCCTCAATCTCGGCTGGATCGAGCGCTTCGAGGCCGGCTGGAGCCACGTCAGGCAGATCGTTGGCAAGGTGTGGCCGTACATCCTCCTCGGCATTGGCCTGGGCGCAGCGATTCACGGCTATGTGCCGGAGGATTTCATGGCCTCGTTCATGGGCAAGGACGTGTGGTGGGCGGTGCCGGCCGCCGTCGTGCTCGGCGTGCCGATGTACACCAACGCTGCCGGCATCATCCCGATCGTCGAGGCGCTGATCGGCAAAGGCGCGGCGCTGGGTACGGTGCTGGCCTTCATGATGGCCGTCATCGCGCTCTCGGCGCCGGAGATGATCATCCTCAGGAAGGCGCTCAAGCCGAGGCTGATCGCCACCTTTGCGGGTGTCGTGGCGATTGGAATTCTTCTCGTTGGTTACGTGTTCAATCTCGTTATTTGATAAATGAAAGGGAGGCAAATGTTTGATTCAGTCAGTTTCATCGGCTCCGGCCGTGTTGCCCGCATCATGCTGGGCGGTTGGAAGAAAGCCAATGCCCTACCATCCATCATCCTCGCCTACGACTCGAATCCTTCTGCGGTGGCGACGCTACAGGCGGAGTTTCCGGGCGTTGCCGCGGCAACACTGGACGAAGCGGCCGGCGCCGATCTGGTCTTTGGCGCGCTGCACCCGCCAGCCATGCCTGAAATGCTGGCGACCATCGCCGGAAAACTGAAAGAAGGAGCGGTCTTCTGTTCGCTTTCGCCGAAGGTAAAGCTGGCGACGCTCAAGGAGAAGCTGGGCGGCTTTGCCCGCCTGGCACGGATCAATCCGAACTCCCCTGGCATCGTTGGCAAGGGCTTCAACCCGATAGCCTTTGCCGAGGAAATGCCGGTTGCCGCCCGCAGCGAGCTTCTGAATCTGCTCAAGCCATTGGGGCAATCGCCGCAGGTTGAAGAAAGACTGCTGGAAAGCTACGCCGTTATCAGCGCCATGGGGCCGACCTATTTCGGATTCCAGTTTGCCGAAGTGGAAAAGCTGGCCAACGCATTTGGTCTCGACCCTGCGGCCGCGCGCGAGGCTGTGCGTGCCATGCTGCATGGCACGGTCGACATGCTGTTCGCCAGCGATCTGCCGAGGGAGAAGCTGCTTGACCTGGTACCTGTTCGTCCGCTTGCCGAACAGGAAGGGGAAATCACCGGCATGCTGCAAAAGCAGATCGGGGGAATCTACGCCAAACTCACCAGTTGATCGAGCTTTTCCGCCCGTTATCTGTCAAGAAGGAGAAAACCATGAAAAACGTAAAAATTCTGGGCACCGGATGTGCCAACTGCAGGAACACATTGGCACTCGTCGAACAGGTGGCCAAGGAGAAAGGTGTCGAAATCCAGTTGGAAAAAGTCGAGGATCTGCCCTCGATCATGGGGTTTGGGGTGATGTCGACGCCGGGGGTTGTGATCGACGGGGTGGTCGTGCATGCTGGCGGGGTGCCGGCGAAGAGCAAGGTGGATAGTTGGTTCTGAACGCGAGTCCTGAGTCACGGAAGCGTTCGAGGAGCAGCGGGTCAAACGGAAGCCGGAAATCTGCAGAGTCGTTGATGGAGAAAACAATGAAGAAGATCCAGAAATTCCTGATCGGTGCCGTTTCTGCCGCTGCCATGGTCATGGCAGGGTGCGCCGGAAATCCGGCAACATCGGGTGGCACGGCGGTTCCGCCATCGAATTCCGGATTCCTCTCGGACTACTCGAAGCTCAGGCCCGTTGACGGTGCCGATGGCACCTATCGATATGTCGATGGCAATGCCAATCTGCGCCCGTATGACAAAATCCTGATCGATCCTGTCCAGGTGTTCGTTACCCCCGGTCCCGACTACAGCGGTGTGCAACCGGACGTGCTCAAGCGCATGGCGGACGTGTTCCGCATGGAATTCGTCGGGGCGATGCTCTCCGGATACCACGTCGTCGAGAAGCCGGGGCCAGACGTTTTGCGTGTCCGGCTGGCCATCACCGGCGTGCAACCGGTCCGGCCGGATCTGACTGCTACCGATTTCCTCCCGATCAAGGCCGTATTCAACGTGGCTCGCGACGCGGCGGGTGGGGCGCCGCAAGTCGCGGAAATGTCCGCCGAGGCCGAAGTGCTGGATGCGAATGGCCGAGTGGTGGGTGCTGCGGTGTCGACGCGCAAGGCCGGCAAGACGCTGCCGCAGGGCGAGAAGATCAAATGGGCCGACTTGCAGACCATCGCGGCGACATGGGCCAAGGGGTTGCGTCAGCAGATCGATTTTTCACGGGGCTACGCGCCGAGTAAATGAACTTTAGGCGGAGCGGGAGTCTTCCCGCTTCCTTGCTTACCGCAGGTGTACCTGCTTGGCCTACGGAAGCCTGGCGACGTCGCTTTCCGTCCGGTCGATGCCGAGCTTGCGCATCTTCTCCCAAAGGTTCTTGCGGCTGATGCCCAAGGCATCGGCGCAGCTCTGGATTTGCCAATGGCAGTTCTCCAGGGAGCGGACGATGAAATCGCGCTCGCACTCGTTCAGGTAATCGCGAAGGTTGCCGTTGGTGTTCTGGGCCTCGCTGAGTGGTGGTACGGGCCGTTCGAAAAGATGGTCGAGGCCTATGCTGCGGCTGTCCGTGAGCAGGCTGGCGCGCTCCAGCGTGTTGCGCAGCTCGCGGATGTTGCCCGGCCAGGGGTAGTTGAGCAGCGCCTGCTCGGCGGCCGGGGTGAGTACCGGTGGTTTCTTGCCGTGGCCGGCGAGTTCGGCGAGGAACAGCCGGCTCAGCCACAGGATGTCCTCGCGGCGTTCGCGCAGCGGCGGAACGCGCAACTGGACGACGTTGATCCGGTAGTACAGGTCTTCGCGGAAGTCGCCCTCGCTGACCATCTCCTTGAGGTCACGGTGCGTGGCGCAGAGAAGCCGGATCTCGACAGGGGTCGGTGTTTCGCTGCCGATGCGCATGATGCTGCGTTCCTGCAGGGCGCGCAGCAGCTTGATCTGCATGGACAGCGACATGTCGCCGATCTCGTCGAGGAACAGCGTGCCTCCGTTGGCTTGTTCGAATACGCCCTTACGGCTGCGCACCGCGCCGGTGAAGGCACCTTTTTCGTAGCCGAAGAGTTCGGCTTCCAGCAGCGTTTCGGTCAGCGCGCCGCAATTGATGCCGACGAACGGCCGGTCGTCGCCGCCGAGCTGGTGGATGGTGCGGGCGATGCGTTCCTTGCCGACGCCCGATTCACCGGTGATCAGCACGGTCGAGTTGCTGGTAGCCAGACGGGGCAGCAGGGCGACGATGTGGCGCATGGCTGGGGACGAGCCGAGGGCGCTGACCGAATCGTGTTGGGCCGGTGCGGCAATGTTCTGGATGCGGTCCATCAAGGCGTCGAGGTCGAAAGGCTTGGTGATGTAGTCCTGTGCTCCTTGCTTGAGCAGCCTGACCGCCGAGTCGATGTTGCCTTGGCCGGTGATGAAAAGGAACGGCGGCAGGGCGATGTGCTCGGCCTGCAGCTTGGCGAAAAGCTCGTCGCCGGCCATGTCCGGGAGGCGGATGTCGCTGATGACCAGGAAGTAGTCGCGTGTCAGGATCGCCGCCTCGGCGTCGCGGGCGGTGCGGTGCCAGTCGCAGGCGTAGCCGTCGAGCAGGAAACGGTCGGCGAGCGATTCGCCCATGATTTCGTCGTCTTCAATCAGGCAGAGCCGGTTCATTCGGATGATCCTTGCGGGTTCAGCGGGAGAGCGACAACAAAGCGTGTCAGTGTGCTGGTGGTTTCGGCGCGGATCGCGCCTCTTAACTGCGTTACGATTTGGTAACAGATCCACAAACCGAGTCCGTTGCCGTGCTGTGAAAAGCTGGAGAACGGTTCGAAAAGCCTGGCCTGGTGTTCCGCGGAAAGCACCTGGCCGTCGTTTTCGACAACGAGGCTCAGTGCTCCCTCGCCGGTGCCGGTCCGGACCGTGACGTGGCCGTGCTGGCCGGCGGCCTGGATGGCATTGAGCACCAGGTTGATGAGCAGTTGCCGCACCGGGGTGGACGGCAGGTCGAGCGGGTCGCCAAAGTTCGTTTCCCAGTCGATCTCGACGTTCTGCTTGTGGGCGCTGGGGGCGACCAACAGCATGACATCGTCGATGTCGTGAGCGGTCAGCTGACGGCTGGTTACCTTGGCTTCCACCAGCAGCGCGGCGACCGTGTCGCGGATCTGGGAGAGTCCGCGTTCCAGCAGGTTGATCGTCTTCTGGCTCAGCGGGTCGGCCGGGCCGTAGCGCTTCAGGGTGCTCACGGAGTTGAGCATGCCGCCGAGCGGGTTGTTGATTTCGTGGGCGATGCTGGCTGTCAGACGACCGACGGCGGCCATCTTTTCCTGCTTCACGACTTCCTGCTCGAGCGCGAGCTTTTCCCTCATCGCGTCGAGCATCTGGCGGTAGGCGAGGTAAAGGGCGCCGACTTCGTCACGGTACGGGTACAGGTGCGGGTCGAGCGGGGTCAGTTCGCCCGCGTTGATGCGGCTCAGGCGCCGCGTGACCAACTGCAGCGGTGCCACCATCCGGCCACCCCAGTACCAGTTCACCGGCAACAGCACGGCCAGGATGAGCAGCGTGATCCACACCGCGTTGCGGATCGAGCGGTCGAAGCGATGCCGAATCTGATCCTTGTTGTGCGCCACGATCAGCGTGCCGATACGAACATTGTCGCTGGCGATGGCGATGGCGATGGGGATGGCGATGAAAAAGTGCGAGGCGATCGTGCTTTCCAGGATCAGGGATGGGTGTTCCGGGTTGGCGGCAATCTCGCGGTCGAGCGTCTGGAAATCCGCGCCCAGCGAGGACAGTTCGCTCGTCACCCGGTGCTCGTTCGGGTGCGAGGAGGCAAACACGCGCCGTTCGGCGTCGAGCACGATCAGGCTCTCGGCCAGCGTTGATTCGCTGTCTTCCTTGAAGGGCAGGGAAATCGTTTCAAATGCCTGCCAGACGTTGTCGTGCAGCAGGGCGGTAAACAACGATCGCGCCATCGTCTGCCCAAGATCCTCGGAATTCTTGACCATGTCCTTGTGCAGGTTGTCCCAGGATGTCGCCAGAAAGGAGGCGGACAGCGCCAGCGCCGTCGCCAGGATGAGAACGGCGCCCAGCAGCGGCAGCTTGTACCGGAGGCTGAGATTGAAGAGCATCAGCGGCTCACAATTCGCCGAGTTCCCGCATCATCCTGACTACCCCGTCGTACAGGCGCTGCTCGCCGGCAACGAAACCGTCCAGGTTGAGCTTGTCGAGCAGGGCGCGTCCCGCCGGGTCCTCGTGCATGCCGAACAGCACCTGCTGGAAGGTGTCGAAGTCCTTCTGACTGACCCGGTGATAGGCCACGATCGGGGGGAAACCGAATTCCTCGGACTTCCAGACGATGCGCGTGCGCGCTACGAGTTTCGGATCGACCTTCTGCAGGCTGTCCCAGACGTAGCTATCCACCGCTGCGCCTTCGGCGAGGCCGCTGGCCACGGCCTGAATGGCCTTGGCGTGCGACCAGGTGAAGAACGTCTTCTGGAAGTAGGAGCCGGCATCCTGGCCGGCGGCGATCAGGGCGTGACGGGGGACGACGTAACCCGTGTTCGAATGCGGGTCGGCGTAGGCGAAGACCTTGCCTTTCAGGTCGAGGATCGATTTCGTTTGCGTATCCTTGTCCGGAACGATCAGGTAGGAGCGGTACAGCGGCTTCTGCTGATACGACGCGACAGCCAGCAGGCGCACGGCCTTGCCGAGGGCGAGGTAGGGGTAGTCGCACAGCCAGGCGAAATCGAGACTGCCCTTGTCGATCAGGTCCATGGTTTCCCGATAGCTGTCCCGCTGGATGAACACGACGGGACGCTGCAGTTTCCTTTCGAGATAAATCTTCCATTCGGCCAGCATGGAGTGCTGGTTATGCAGGAAAGCAGGAGTCATTCCCACGCGGTACGGGCGAAGTGGCTCGGACGCGCTGGCCTCGGCAATCGGAGCGAGGAGAGCAGCAAGAACCAGGAGCAGGGCCGCGATCGCCCTTTTTGTCAGGGGCATGAGGTGCATGGGACATCCTTTCGCTCGAATGAAGCAAGGAATCGATCGGTTACCGTTTGGTGACGCGCATTTCTGCCAGGGGTTACGGAACCGTTACATCTTGCCACAGCCCTGGATCTTCTGTCCGGGAGTCCTGACTCCGATATTTCGCAGACAGACACGACTGGTTTCGCAGATGGTCCAAAGGATCAATCGGTTACACCATCATACCGGCCAACCGTCGCGCTTGAGAAGACGAGATCGTCAAGCGGCACGATACTTGCGCTAGGGTTCCCGACCACAATCATTTTGGCTTTATTGCATGGAGCCCCTTAGATGAAAACACCCCTGATCCTCGCGACCGTCGGCCTTGCCGCGACCCTGCTCAGTATTCCCGTACAGGCCGCCGATGCGGCAGCCGCTGAAGCCCTGGCCAAGAAGGAAGGCTGCCTGAAGTGCCATGCCGTGGATAAGAAGAAGGACGCCATCTCGTTGAAGGAGGTGGCCAAGAAGTATGCCGGCAAGCCGGACGGCGAAGCCAAGATCCTGGCCCAGATCACCACCGGCCAGAAGGTCAAGCTCGAGGACGGCACCGAGGAGGAGCACAAGGTCATCAAGACCAAGGACAAGGCCGAAGTGACCAACATGATCCAGTGGATACTGTCGTTGAAATAGGGACAACGAGAATACCGACCAGTAAGAAGAGGGGTACAAACAAATGAAACTGACACGACGCTCATTTATCCAGTATTCAGCGGCAACGGCCTGCCTGCTGGCGGCCGGGTGTTCGACCACGGCCTCGCGGCCGGTTTCGGCGGCGATGATTCCGCGCCGGGCCAACGGCAGCAAGGCGCCACAGGGCGAGTGGATCGGCACGACCTGCCAGGGTTGCACGCAGTGGTGCGCCCTGCAGCTTTTCGTGCAGGATGGCCGCGCCGTGCGCGTGCGCGGCAACCCGCTGTCGAAGACCAACCACGGCTATTGCTGCCCGCGCGGGCACCTGATTCCGCAGCAGGTCTACGATCCGGACCGCATCAAGGTGCCGATGAAGCGAACCAATCCGGTCAAGGGACGCGGCGTCGATCCGAAGTTCGTGCCGATCACCTGGGACGAGGCCATGGATACGGTCGCCGAAAAGATGATGGAACTGCGGCGTGCCAAGGAAGGGCACAAGTTCATGTACATGCGCGGCCGCTATTCCTCCACGTCGACCGAGTTGCTGTACGGCACGCTGCCGAAGATCTACGGCACGGGGAATTATTTCTCGCACAGCGCCATCTGCGCCGAAGCCGAAAAGATGGGCCCTGGATTGACCCAAGGGTTCTTCGGCTATCGCGACTACGATCTGACCAAGACCAACTGCCTGGTGCTCTGGGGCGCGGATCCCCTGGCGTCCAACCGCATGGTGCCGAACGCGATCCACTATTTCCACGAGATCATGGCGCGCGGCACCATCGTCGCCGTCGATCCGCGTCTGTCGAACGTCGCGGCGAAAGCTCACGAATGGCTGCCGATCAAGCCGGGTACCGATGGCGCGCTGGCCGGGGCGATTGCCCATGTGCTGTTGACGGAGGGACTGTGGAATCGTGAATTCGTCGGTGACTTCAAGTTCGGCAACAACCGTTTCGTCGCAGGCCAAACCGTTGACGAATCCGCGTTCGAGGAAAAGGAGACCTTTGGCCTCGTCAAGTGGTGGAACCTGGAACTGAAGGACCGTACCCCGCAATGGGCCGAGAAGGAAACCCTGATCCCCGCCGACCAGATCGTGCGAGTGGCCCGCGCCATGGGCAAGGCCGCACCGAAGACCATTGTCTGGATGGGGCCGGGTGCGGCGATGACGCCGCGTGGCACGTATGCCGCCATGGCGGTCCACGCGCTGAACGGCATCCTGGGCTCGATCGACGTCGAAGGCGGCGTATGGCAGTCGAGCAGCGTGCCGATCGCGGCCTTCCCGAAGGCCGACGCCTATGTGGATGATTTGGCCAAGGAAATGGCCAAGGGCAAGAAACTTGACGGTCGCGGCGCCAAGGACATGCCGGCGATGATGAATGCACGTCCCGGCAGCGGCGTGGTGACCAACAACGTGGCCAATGGCCTGCTGAAGGATCCCGGCGCGGTCAAGGTGTTCATGTCGTCGTGGTCGAATTTCAACTTCTCGTGTACCGGCGCGGAACGTTGGGACAAGGCGATGGCCAAGGTGCCGTTCTTCGTGCACATGGTGACCAATGCCTCGGAAATGACCCAGTTCGCCGATATCGTCCTGCCGGCCACGTTCAATTCGGCCGAGGGTTGGTCGGTCGTCTCCAACATGGGCAATGGTTATGGCTACGCTTCGCTGCAGCAGGGCGCAGTCAAGCGCTTGTGGGACGTGAAGCAGGAAGAAACCGAAGTGATGTGGCTGCTGGCCGAGAAGCTCAAGCAAAAGGGCTTCCCGAACCTGTTCGACTACTACTCGAAGGAATTCAAGGATCCGGAAACCGGCAAGTCTCCGACCAATGCGCTGGAGTTCTCGATCATCGCGGCGAAGATGAGCAGCGTGTCGCTGTGGAAGCCCAAGGAGCCGCTCAAGGGCGATGCGCCGTTGAAGGGCTGGGACGACTTCCGTGCCCGGGGCATGTTCAGCGGGCCGAAATACACGCTGAAAAAAGGCTGGGGCGGCAAGTTCGCTACGGCGACCAAAAAGTTCGAGTTCTACAGTGAGACGGCGAAGAAGGGATTGCTGGAACACGCCAAGAAGCACGAGACGACGGTCGACGACATCCTGGCCGTGTCCGGCTACGTGGCCAAGGGTGAACTGGCCTTCGTGCCGCACTACGAGCCGCCCAAGCGGCACGGCAGCGAAGCCGAGTACCCGTTCACCTTCATCGACTACAAGTCGCGCCTGAACCGCGAAGGGCGATCGGCGAACACGGCTTGGTACCAGGAGTTCAAGAAAGTCGATCCGGGCGATGTGTCGTGGGAGGACGTGCTGAAAATGAATCCGGCGGATGGTGCGAAACTGGGACTCAAGACCGGGGACACGGTCAAGGTCACCTCGCCGAGCGGGTCGATCGTGACCACGCTCAAGCTGTGGGAAGGCGTGCGTCCGGGCACGGTAACCAAGTGCTACGGGCAGGGCCACTGGGCCTACGGGCGCGTGGCGGCGAAGGAGTACGGCAAGGCGCCGCGCGGGGGCAACAACAACGAAATCCTGGTTGACGACTACGACCGGCTGTCTGGCGCCACCGCGCGCAACGGCGGGTTTACCGGCGTCCGTATCCAGAAGGTTACGGCCTGATCCACGAGCTCAAGGAGATAAAAATGCAATTTGGAATGGTTATCGACCTGCAGCGCTGCGTGGGATGCGGCGCCTGTGCCTTCGCCTGCAAGGCGGAAAATACGACGCGCGATCGTGACGAGGAAGACGGTCAGAGCTACAACTGGGCCGACTTCCTGATGAAGACGGAAGGGACGTTCCCGAATACCACGCACTGGGTCATGCCGGTGTTGTGCAACCACTGTTCGGAAGCGGCCTGTGTCGAAGTCTGCCCGGTGAAGCCGAACAAGGCGATGTACAAGACGCCCGAGGGCATCACCATGCACGATCCGTCGCTGTGCATCGGCTGCCGCGAGTGCCAGACGGCGTGCCCGTACAGCAACGAGGAGCTGGATGCCACCAGCCTCAGCGGCGAGACGTATAGCGTGATCAGCTTCAACGGGCGCTACAAGCCGCTGCATCCGAAGTGGGAGGACAACACGCCGCTGATCGCCGGGGCTACCGCCTCCGGCGCCGAAACGGCGCAAAAGGCCGGCGTTCCGGTTCCTTCCATGAACGCTTTCGAGTCGAAGGATGTCGGCCCGTTGCGCAAGAAGCGCATCGTCGAGAAATGCACCTTCTGCGCGCACCGCACGCTCAACGGGCTGCAACCGGCGTGCGTCGAAGCCTGTCCGTCGCAGGCCCGCATCTTCGGCGACCTTGATGATGCCAATTCGCCCGCCGCGAAGATCCTGGCGGCGAAGAAGACTTTCGTCCTCAAGCCGGAAAAGGGCACGCGGCCGAACGTCTATTACGTCGGAAAGTACAGCGCAAGGTCTTGAGCCATAATTGCCTGAACGGGGCGAGCGATCCTCGCCCCTTTTTTTGTTTCGGAGAAACGATGCCAAACCAAGCATTCGACAGGGCCGCCGCGCTGGCCGACGTGAGCCGCCTGCTGGCGGCCTGCTACTACGAACCCGGTCCGGAATTCGCCGAGGAGCGGCTCTTCGACGCGATGATCGAAGCGGCACAGCGGATTGATGCGGCACTGGCCGAGAAGGCGTCGCTGCTGAAAACAGCCTTCGAGGCCGATTCGCAGCAGGAGCTTCTGGTCGACTACGCGCATCTCTTCCTCGGGCCGGTGGGCTTGCTGGCGCTGCCCTACGAGTCGGCGTGGCTGGAGAAGCAAGGGGTGCCGTCTTCAGAGGCGACGCAGGCCCTGCTCGATTTGTTCGCCGATGGCGGCTTCGAGGTCGACCCGGAGTTCCGCGACTTGCCCGATCATGTTGCCGTCGAACTAGAATTCCTCTATACGACGTGCTTCAGGATGGCGGCGGCCATCCGTGACGGCGATCAGGCCGCAATCGTCGAGCTGACCGACTTGCGGCAACGCCTGATTGACCTGCACCTCGGACGTTGGTGCCCGGATTTTTGCGCAGCGGTCAATGCGGGGGCGCAGTGCCGCTTCTACCGGGAACTGGCCGACCTGACGGTGCAGTTCATCGCCGTGGCGCGCCGCGAAGGCGCCTGACAATTCCGTTACATTTATCTCCCATGACTCCTCCCGTATTCATTTTTGTTGGGCATTCCGGTTCCGGAAAGACGACGCTGGTCGAAAAACTGCTCCCGGAACTGAGCCGGCGCGGACGTCGCGTGGCGACCATCAAGCACGCGCATCACCAGGTGAAGCTCGATACCGAGGGCAAGGACAGCTGGCGTTACAAGAATGCCGGTGCCGTGATGAGCATGCTGGTCACCACTGATGCCCTGCAGTTGGTGGCCGACGCGGTCGACCGGCGTGAGCCGCTGCAACTGGCCGAGCGCTTTCTGGGCGAGGCGGACATGGTGCTGGCCGAGGGGTTTTCGCACGCGCCGGGGCCGAAGATCGAGATCCTGCGCCGTGCCTGCGGCAAGCCGCCGCGCTGTGCGCTTGAGGATGGCCTGATCGCCATCGTTACCGATTGTCCGGAGATCTACCCGGAGTTGCCGCATTTCGGGCTCGACGAACTTGCCGGCCTGGCGGACTTTCTTCTCGGTTATTCCGAAAAAGCGGCGACTTTGTAACGCACTGTAACGCGCTGCCGATTTGCAATCTGGCGATGCAAAACGGCGGTGCGCCGCAACACGACGCTTACATCACACGGTTTTAATGGCGCCATGGAGCAACGGAATGGATCGAAGCTCCGGTCTGGTTGAATCGAAAAGGAGATTGCCATGAAAACCACATTGATCATCAAGCGTTTTGTACAAGTTGTTTTGCTGGGCACCGCTGTGGTGTCGACGGCAATGGCCCAACCCGGTCCCGGCTGGGGAGGCGGTTGGGGCGGCGGGTGCGGCATGCAACGCGGCATGGGCGGAGGCGGCGGTTGGGGCATGGGGCCCGGCGGCGGTCGCGGCATGGGTTACGGGATGGGTTATGGTGCCGGGCCGGGCGCTGCGGTCAACCAAAACCTGACGCGCGGCTGGGAATTGACGACGCCGGAAGAGCGTACGGCGCAACAGATCAAGATGCGGGCGGTGAAGACCTACGATGAGTGTACCGCCGTGCAGACCGAACATCGAGGGATTCTGGAAACACGTGCCAAGGAGAAGGGTCTGACGCTGGTCACCCCGCGTATCAGCCCATGTGACAACCTCAAGGCACGCGGCCTGATCAAGTAGCTGATCGACTATCTTCGACGCGGGAGTCCGGCCATGCTCAAACCCTTCGTGCTTTCCCTATGCCTGATTACGGCGGCCGGATCGGCGGTTGCCGCCGATCCGGTGACCGACGCCATGCAGAAGACCTACGCGCCGTATCGCGTGGCGTTGTTCAAGACCAATAACAAGGCCCAGGAGGACTCCCGGCAGGCGGTTCTCCAGGCGCAGCAGGGCTGGGCCCGGATGGCCGCGGAATTCGGCGCCAATCCGCCCGCGCCGTATGCCGGTGATTCGGAGTTTGGCGCTTCGCTGGCCGCGGTCAGCAAGGTGTACGTCAAGGCGCTGGAAGAAATCGAACGCAACCAGCTCACGGAAGCGCACGAGACCCTGGAAGAGGTCCGCGACATCATGGCCGACATGCGCCGGCGCAATCAGGTCGTCGTCTTCAGCGACCACATGAACGCCTACCACGCCGAGATGGAGCATCTCCTGAGCCATGGAGAAAAGCTCCTAGCTGCCCCGAATGGAATGCTGGAACTGACAGCCAAAACGGGGGCGCTCGATTACCTGGCCGGGAGGCTGAAAACCGAGGCGCCGGCCGGCCTACAGCAGAACGAGGAATTCGTCGGTCTGCTCAAGTCCGTCGAGAAGTCCGTGGCGGATCTCAAAGCCGCACTGTTCGCCCAGGATGCGGCTAAAGTGAAAGAGTCCATCGGCAAGCTGAAGGGGCCGTATTCGAGAATGTTCATGAAATTCGGCTGAGACCGGACGAAGAGCAACTCCGATGCAAGGGAAGTTCGCCGTCATCCCGGCCTCCGCCGGGATGACGCATCGCCGGGTTCGTTGCCCGGAAAATACAAAAACGAGGACGACAGCCATGGCGTTGATCCAGGCAGATAACATCACCAAAAGTTACCGCGTCGGCGACATGAATGTCCCGGCGCTCAAAGGGCTCAGCTTCGAGATCGGCGAGGGGGCGTTTGCCGCCTTCGTCGGCCCGTCGGGCAGCGGCAAGACGACATTGCTCAATTTGCTCGGCTGTCTCGATCATCCGTCCAGCGGCACGCTGAAGGTCAATGGCACAGATATCAGCACGTTGTCGCGCAGCGCGGCGGCGACCTTCCGCGGCGAAAACCTCGGATTCATCTTTCAGGATTTCAACCTGGTGCCCGTGCTGAGCGCCTATGAGAACATCGAATACCCGCTGCTGATGGTGCGCGGCTGGTCGCCGGAGAAGCGGCGCGAGCGGGTGGAGAGAATGATCGCCGCCGTGGGCATGACTGAGCACGCGCACAAGCGGCCGGATCAGCTTTCCGGCGGACAGAAGCAGCGGGTTGCCGTGGCCCGGGCCTTGGTCGGCGAGCCGAAGCTGGTGCTGGCCGACGAGCCGACGGCGAATCTCGATCACGATACCGCCTATCGCATCCTGGAGCTGATGAAATCGATGCGCGACAGCTTCGGCACGTCGTTCATCTTTTCCACGCACGACCCGAAGATCATGGGTGAAGCCGAACTGACCTTTACCCTTGAGGACGGCCGCCTGGTGCAGCAAGGAGGTGAGGCATGACCTCCACGCTGAAACTGGCCTGGCGCAACCTGACGCGCTATCGTCGCCGGACGCTGCTCACCGCGTTGCTGATCATGCTCGGCGTGATGGCACTTTTGCTTTTCGTCGCCGCCGCCGGATCATTCAAGCAGACGATGATCGGTTCGATCACCGACAGCATGCTCGGGCACCTGCAGATCCACCGCCGGGGCTATACGGCATCGATCGACAACCTGCCGCTCAATCTGAACCTGCAGCCCAATGCCGTCGGCAAGATCGAGAGCGCGCTCAAGGCGGAACCGGAGATCGCCGCCTATTCGCTGCGCGTCAAGCTCGGCGCGATGTTCAGCAACTTCACCGAGAATACCAGCGTACGCCTGAACGGCATCGACCCGGCCGCCGAGGATGCGACGGTGCCGGCCCTGCGTCAGCGCATCAACGATGGCGACAGGACGGGACCGCTGGTGGCGCCCGGCAAGGTGCTGATTCCGACACTGATCGCGCGCGGCATGAAGGTCAAGGTGGGTGATGCCGTGGTGCTGGTGGTGACCAATGCTTCCGGCTCGGTGAACGGCAAGAACTTCGTCGTCAGCGGCATCCTCGATGGCGTAACCGGGCCGGGCGGGCGTGACGGATACATCCATATCGACGATGCACGCGATTTACTGCGCATGGACAAGCCCGAGGTCATGGAAGTCGCGGTGCGGCTCAAGTCGCTGAAGTCGCTGGCCGCGGTGCAGCAGCGCCTGAACGCCAAGCTCGACGAAATCCAGAACAAGGAAGGCAAGCCGGCCACCGAACTTCATCTGTGGTCGGATCTGTCGCCGTTCGCCAATATCGTGCGCATGATCGACATGATGACGCTGTTTATCCGCATCATGCTGGTGGCCATTGTGCTGGTCAGCGTGATGAACGTGATGCTGATGGCCGTCTACGAACGCATCCGCGAGATCGGAACCCTCGCGGCCATTGGCACGCAGCCGGGCAAACTGATGGCCATCTTCCTGGCCGAAGGGCTGCTCCTTGGGCTGGCTGGCGCGGCGGCGGGGATTGCGTTGAGCTATGCCCTGGTCGGGTACCTCAACCTCAATCCGGTTGTGTTTGCCTTCGGCCGTGAGCAGATCACGTTGCGTCCCGTGCTCGAACTGGCCGAAGTGGCCGGCGTGCTCGGCCTGGCCGTCCTCGTCTCGGCGCTGGCCAGCCTGCAACCCGCCTGGCGCGCTGCCCGCATGGATCCGATCCAGGCCCTGCGTCACGTTTGATTTCGGAGAAAACGATGAAAGCGACCAAACTGCTGGCCCTCGTGGCACTGTGCCTCCCCTTGCTGGCTTCCGCCGTCGATGGCGTCGAACTGCTGAAGAAGGTCGACCGCAACCTGGAACCGGAGTCGTACGAGTCCTACCGCAAGCTGATCAATATCGAGCCGAACGGGGCGAAGAAGGAGTTCGTCATCTACTCGGTGAAGAAGGGCAAGGACCAGGTCGCCACGCTGTTCCTCTCGCCGGCCAGCGACAAGGGGCGCAGCACGCTGCGCCAGGGCGACAACATGTGGCTGTAC
>JARKPC010000166.1 GCA_029975435.1 Propionivibrio sp.
GTTTGCCCTCCCAATGGGTTCAAGGTCGATCTCGACAATCAACCTCTTACCATGACCACTCCTCCGCTTTCTACTGCTGACGTTTTTGCACACAAGTCAGCACACTACCACGTATTGCAGGCAACCTGGGCTCAGGGCGAAAGTCACAGCAAGGCGATCATCCCTGGTGGCGATGTCCGCCTAACGCGGGGGAAAGCCATGGATGGCGCAGGCCTCCGCGCCTTCTATGCGGATGGCGGGAACTCCCCACTCTCCGACCGGCAGCTGGCGCTGACCGTCTACGCACTGGGCTGCGCGGTTTATCTGGCCTTCATTTTTCTGCTCGGGCTGATCGTTGGATTCAACGATCTCGACAAGGACAAATAAAGCACCGGGTGCGGCCGTAATCCGGCTTGGGAAACCCGACCCGGCAGGCAAGCCTGTCGGGCCTTTTCGTTTCACGGCGCTGAAACGGAAAAACCGCTTTTATAGCGGCTATTTCGGGACCAATGTGACGTTGAGCAGCGCCTAGATCTGAATCAAACCAGTGGCGCACGTATTGGTGCACAGTTTTCGGCGGTGTACTAAGCGACAAGGCGGCTTTCAATGGTCAGTGCCTCAGAAGCATAAACTCCACGGATTTGAGTACGTTCTCCGCCTCACGGACATCCGGCTCAGATGATTGGGTTTGTACTCCCGCCGCGTGCCGCTCACTATACATTCCCCGAACAACGTGACCAGACGACGACGGATGCCTACAGACAAATCCGGCACCCCGAATTTCCAATAGCGACTTTCGAGGCTGCTCCTCGACAACTGCGTTGAAGCTGACGCAATCTGTTCCATGATCGCGATAGGCAGAAAGCTTGTGTTCGACTAGACGCTGACGCCTTTCTGGGGATACGGCACTTGAGAATCGACCGGTGTAGCGAATAAGTCCATCCACGGTAGCAATGTCGTCGCTAGCCGCTCTGAGGGTTTCCACTGTAATCACGAACGTTTGTGGCTCGTTTTCCGAGGCCCCAGGGGCTTCTGGCAGACTCAACAGTCGATAGAACCCAACCAGCGAATCGGTACTACTAAATTGCCACCCCGCCCGTTGAGGTGGAATAACCTTGAAACCGTTAATCTGCATTGCGGGGCTATTAGGATCTAGTACCCGTATCGGCGACATCGCTCCACATCCGAGCAGAACAATTGGAAGTGCGAAAGCAGAAAGACTCTTCAACAGTTTATTCATTATCGACACCTCTGAACGACAACATCTATTTCGCTACAGCCGCCCTCCAGCAACGCGCCATGTCCAATGTAGATGCCGTGGCTAGGTGACCTGAATTTCTACGACCGGTTAGAGTTTTTCAAGAATCTGCTGCCTTTTCATCTGGAATTCGTCTTCTGTGATAACTCCATCTTTCCTAAGGTCTTGAAGCTCGCGGAGCCTTTTGGCAGTTGCATCGTTCCCGCCAGCAGCCGAAGCCGAACCTAAGGGCAGCACTTCATTTTCCGAAACTGTCGTCGCGATTAACTTGCATTCGGACACGGCAGCGCGACCAACCGCTTCATCAGTCTGCTGTAATTGCGTCCGGGCCATCCACAGCCCCATTTTCACTTCTTGCCAAACGAAGTAGTTCTTTCCGGCTTCTAGCGTTAGAGGAAGAGTAGATACGTTTTCTGCATGCGACTCAACGCTATACTTTCCCGGGAGAACATTAAGCCGGAAATACGTCTTTGCCGCGGTTTGTCCGAGCGCTTTGCTATTGACCATTACACTCATCGGAATGGCCCCACCGAAATTCTCATGCCTATAAATGAAGAGGGCAGCCCTTTCAGGTATCGGAATAAAGTCCTTTGCTTTTTCATCTTGTTCAAGAGAGGCCATTGGGACTGAGGCGCAACCCGAAAGGCCCAAGATAAAAACCATCGCGATAGCGGCTGGAAAACGTGCCATGATTGCCCCCCTTTCTTAAAGTTCTCAATGCAGCATAGCAAACCGTTAATCGAATCGCTTACCGTATCCGCCCGTTTTTTCTGTTATTTAAACCACCCGTAGACAAGCGGCGCAATATCAAGGCATTTCTGTTTTAGATTGTTGACGCTCGTTGGAAACGGACCAGGGCGATTAACTCGTACGTTCATTTTTTCAGCAGGATTTTTGGAGATGATCACCATGAAGTGATCTGGAAAGGATTCAGCGGTTGCGAAACAGAATGCAACCCTACAAAGCGACAAACCCGCTTGTCTAGCGGGTTTGTCGAGGGTATTGCGATTACTTGTAAGCTACTCCAAATTCTGGATTTGCTCCCGCATCTGCTCGATCAGCAGCTTGAGTTCCATCGCCGTTTGCGACACCTCGGTGACGACCGACTTGGAGCCGAGCGTGTTGGCCTCCCGGTTGAGCTCCTGCATGAGGAAATCGAGGCGCTTGCCACAAGCGCCCCCAGTTTTCAGCACACGCTCGACTTCATCGAGGTGAGTGGACAGTCGAGCCAGTTCTTCGGCCACATCGATGCGCACGGCAAACACCGCGACTTCCTGACGGATGCGTTCGTCATCGGCCGAACCCAGCGCCTCGGCGAGGCGCTGTTTGAGTTTTTCCTGGAACGCGGCCTGAGCGGCGGGGATGCGCGGCTCGACGTTGCGCACCAGTTCGCGCATGCGCGCGACCCGCTCGAGAATCACCGCTGCCAGCTTCTCGCCTTCCCGCGCGCGGCTGGCCGTAAAATCCTCCAGAGCATCCTTGGCCAGCCCCAGTGCGGCCGGAACCAGCGCATCGACATCCAGCGAGTCGTCGCCGAACATGCCCGGCCAGCGCAGCACATCGCTGACGCTCAGCGGCGCGGACTGCGGCAATTCGCTGCGTACCTGGGCTTCGAGAAGCTTCAGTCGCTGCAGCAGTTCGGCGTTGATGGCGGACGACTGCAAACGCGTCGAAGACGCGGAAAAACCCAACCGGCATTCGAGCTTGCCGCGCGTGAGTTTGGCCCCGAACATTTCGCGAAGCGCTGGTTCGGCAACCCGCAACTCTTCGCAGACGCGAAACTGAAAGTCTAGATAGCGGGAGTTGACGCTCTTCAGTTCGATATGCAGCGCGCCGCATTCAAGGTCGAAGGTTCGGGCCGCATAGCCTGTCATGCTGTAGATCATGGGAGTCCTGATAAGTATGTCGAAAACACCGGCCGGCTTTACAGCATTCCGTCAAAGCCCGAAAATGGCCGGATACTCACGGAAACCCAGATAATAACTTCGATACTGATGGCGCAACAAGCAAACCACGCTCTCCCAGCCGGCTACCAGCTCGATGAATACCACATCGAACACCAACTCTCTCTGGGTGGATTTTCGATCGTCTATCTGGCCACCGACCGCGAAGGACAGTTCGTGGCCATCAAGGAGTATCTGCCGAACAGCCTGGCCTTGCGTGGCGAGGGCGATATCAAGCCGGTCATCACCGACGACCACATGCCGGCGTTTCGCTACGGCATGAAGTGTTTCTTCGAGGAAGGCCGGGCCTTGGCCAAGCTGTCGCATCCGAACGTGATCCGCGTGTTGAATTTCTTCCGCGCCAACAACACCGTGTATATGGTGATGGAATACGAGCACGGGCGGACGCTGCAGGAGTTCATCCAGAAAAACCGGGCCGTGATCACCGAGAACTTCATGCGCAACGTATTCACCAAGTTGCTCAACGGTCTGCGCGAAGTGCATTCGCACAAGCTGCTGCATCTCGACCTCAAGCCGTCGAACATCTATATGCGCAACGATTACACACCGGTGCTGATCGATTTCGGCGCGGCGCGCCAGACTCTGGCCAGCGACACGCCAATGCTCAAGCCGATGTACACGCCGGGGTTCGCCTCTCCCGAGCACTATCATCAGCGCGAACTGCTCGGCCCGTGGAGCGACATCTACAGCGTCGGCGCGTCGATGTACGCCTGCCTCGCCGCTTCCGCCCCGCAAGCGGCGGACAGCCGGGCGGAAAAGGACCGGCTGGTTCCGGCCATGGTGCGCTGGGAGGGCCAGTATTCGGACCAGTTGCTGGAAACCATCGACTGGTGCCTGTGCCTCAACCATCTCTACCGTCCGCAAAGCGTATTCGCCTTGCAGAAGGCACTCACGGAGCCGGTCGAGAAACCCAGGCCGCCGATAGCGGCCGCCGCGACCAACAAGAAGACGTGGCTCGACCACGTGGTCGGAAAACTCAAAGGAAAGGCTGGACCCAAGTGAAGTTCACCATCTACCAGGAAAGCCGCCCCGGAAAACGCCCCAACAACGAAGACCGGCTCGCTCACTGCTATTCGCGCGACGCGCTGATGATGGTGATTGCCGACGGCATGGGTGGACATTACTACGGCGAGATTGCCGCGCAGATTGCCGTGCAGGGTCTGACCGAGGCCTTTCAGCGCGAGGCGAACCCGAAGATCCACGACCCGTTTTCTTTCCTCAACCGGGCGATGCTCAACGCACACAGGGCCATTCTGGACTTTACCGAGGCCCACAAGCTGGATGACTCCCCGCGCACCACCTGCGTCGCCTGCCTGATCCAGGACAGCATCGGCTACTGGGCTCACGCCGGCGATTCGCGACTCTACGTGATACGCGGCGGCAAGGTGTTGACGCGCACCCGCGATCATTCCCGAGTGCAGTTGCTCATCGACCAGGGCGTCATCAGCGAGGCTCAGGCCGCCTTCCATCCCGATCGCAACAAGGTCTATAGCTGCCTCGGGGGTCGCCAGGAACCGGAAATCGAATTGTCGCGCAAGACGCCGCTGGAAGCCGGCGACGTCGTGGCCTTATGCACCGACGGCTTGTGGGGACTTTATCCCGACGACCTGCTGGCCACCGCGCTGAAACGTGAAAACCTCATGAAGGTCGTGCCGGACCTCCTCGATCAGGCCGATGCACGTAGCGGGCCGAACGCCGACAACCTTTCCATCGTCGCCGTGCGCTGGGAGGACAGTTACGTCGAACCGGGTTCGGGCGCATCCTCCGCGGTCCACACCCGCACCATGCCGCTCGGCGCCATCACCACCAAACTCGATGAATTCGGCCGCAATCCGAAATACAAGACCGAACTCACCGAAGACGAGATCGAGCGCGCCATTCAGGAAATCCGTTCCACCATCCAGAAATTCTCGAAATAGGAAGACTCATGCGTCCCAGCCAACGCCAGCCCGCGCAACTGCGCGAGGTCCGCATCACCCGTCAATACACCTGCCACGCGGAAGGTTCGGTGCTCATCGAGATGGGCAACACCAAGGTGCTGTGCACCGCCAGCATCGAGGAATCGGTCCCTTCCTTCCTGCGTGGCAAGGGCCAAGGATGGGTCACCGCCGAATACGGCATGCTGCCCCGCTCGACGCACACGCGCACCGCACGTGAAGCGGCCAAGGGCAAGCAATCGGGCCGCACACTCGAGATCCAGCGCCTGATCGGGCGCTCGCTGCGCGCCGTCACCGATCTCGTCGCCCTCGGCGAACGCCAGATCACCCTCGACTGCGATGTCCTGCAAGCCGACGGCGGCACCCGCTGCGCCTCGATCACCGGCGCCTGGCTAGCTCTCAATGACGCCTGCGCACAACTCGTCGCCCAAGGGAAACTGGATGCCAACCCGGTACGCGACCACGTCGCCGCCGTCTCGGTCGGGATTTTCGAAGGGCAACTGGTGCTCGATCTCGACTACCCCGAAGACTCGGGATGCGACACCGACATGAACGTGGTCATGACCGGTTCGAGCGGTATCGTCGAAATCCAGGGCACCGCCGAAGGCGAACCCTTCACCCGCGCCCAGATGAACCAGCTCGTCGACATGGCCGAAGCCGGCATCAAGGAACTGATCGCCAGGCAGAAAGAGGCGCTTGCCGCATGAAGCTCGTCGTCGCCTCGAACAACCCCGGAAAATTGCGCGAATTCGGCGAAATGCTCGCTCCGCTCGGCTGGGAAACGTTGCCGCAAAAGGAACTCGGCGTTTCAGAGTGCGAGGAGCCGCACGGCACCTTCGTCGAGAACGCACTGGCCAAGGCCCGGCATGCGTCGGCTTGCACCGGCCTGCCTGCGCTGGCCGACGATTCCGGCCTGTGCGTGCATGCCCTCGGCGGTGCCCCCGGCGTGTATTCGGCGCGCTTTGCGGGCGAACCCAAATCCGACGAACGCAACAATCAGAAGCTCGTCGCCGACCTGGCCGGACAAGCCGACCGACGCGCACACTACGTCTGCGTGCTGGTCTTCGTGCGCCATGCCGACGACCCGCAACCGGTCATCGCCGAGGGGGAATGGCACGGCGAGATCGTGGACCAGCCTCGAGGACAAGGCGGTTTCGGTTACGACCCGTACTTTTTTCTTCCCGAATCCGGCGCTACGGCGGCGGAACTAGACGCCGCCGAAAAGAACCGGCGCTCGCATCGCGGCCAGGCGCTGGCCCAATTCGTCGACCGCCTGAAGACACGGCGCGCATGACCGGAAGAAGGACGCGCGTCATCCCGATCCTGCCGGTCGCCCAGAACGGCGCAAAAGCCGGCGGCACACTGGAATTCCGCGCGCAACTGCCGTTGTCGCTCTACGTACACATCCCGTGGTGCGTGCAGAAGTGTCCTTACTGCGATTTCAATTCGCACCAGATGCGCGACGGTTTGCCGGAAGCCGAATACCTCGCCGCACTGATCGCCGATCTCGAGTCGGCCCTGCCGCTGGTCTGGGGGCGCAGGATTGGGAGCATCTTCTTCGGCGGCGGCACCCCGAGCCTGCTTTCCGGTGAAGGGCTCGACATGCTGCTGACGGCCATTCGCACCCGCCTGCCGCTACTGCCTGACGCCGAAATCACCCTGGAAGCCAATCCCGGAACCGTCGAAGCCGGCAAGTTCGCTGCCTTCCGTTCCGCCGGCGTGAATCGTCTGTCCCTGGGCATTCAGAGCTTCAACCCCGCCCACCTCCAGGCTCTCGGAAGAATCCACAATGGCGACGAAGCGCGGCGCGCCATCGAAATCGCCGCCCGGCATTTCGACAACTTCAATCTCGACCTGATGTACGGCCTGCCCGGCCAGACGATCGACCAGGCACTCGCCGACGTCGAGACCGCACTCGCCTTCGCTCCGACGCATCTTTCCTGCTACCAGCTCACCATCGAGCCGAATACCGCCTTCGCCTCGGCGCCGCCGGTCCTGCCCGAACCCGACCGCTGCGCCGACATGCAGGAGGCCATCGAGGCGCGGGTCGCCGATGCCGGATTCACGCATTACGAAACCTCGGCTTTCGCCCGCCCGAAACGCCAGTGCCGGCACAACCTCAACTACTGGACCTTCGGCGACTATCTCGGCATCGGCGCCGGAGCGCACGGCAAGCTGACGCTGCACGACGGAAAAAGGTGGGAGGTGCGCCGGCAGATGCGCTGGAAGCAGCCGAAACAGTATCTGGCCAAGGTTGCCGAGGGCCAAGCACTGCAGGATGAGTTTTCGGTGCCCGCCGGCGACCTGGCCTTCGAATTCATGATGAACGCCCTGCGCTTGAACCAGGGATTCGACGTCTCGCTCTTCGAGGCACGCACCGCGCAACCGCTGATTGCCGTCGAGGGGATCCTGCGGCAGGCCGAAGAAGAAGGGCTGATCGTGCGCGACCCGGAAAGGATTGCCCCGACGAAACGGGGACAACGCTTCCTCAACCGACTGCTGGAAATGTTCCTGGAGTAGCGCCTACTGCTTGCGGCCGAGCCGGCGGCGGACCCCGCCGCCCATCAGTCCGATCATTCCCACGCCAAGCAACGCCAGCGAGCCGGGTTCAGGAACGACAAAACCGGGATCGACCATAATGCTGTCATTGGCACAGTTCTGGGTCCACTGGATGTTGAACGCCGACCCATCCCAGCCCGCCTGCTGCAGCAGCGACGCATCGATGCTCAGCTCGTAGAAATAATGCTTGTCGCTTTTCCACGAGCCATATCCACCGACACCATTCGTCGTGTAGTCGAAATCGGCCATGCCGATCAACGTCCCGTTGAGCAGCGATGTCGGATGCGCCTTGTTGGGGTTGTTCGTGTTCAGGCTGCCATTGGTACCCCACAGCCCGTAGGCCCACAGCGGGTTGCTGTAAACACCGCCCAGCACGCCGCCGGCAAAATTGTTCACGACGTTGATGCCGAGTTCATAAGTGCCGTTCTTGCCGAAATCGATGGCGAAGTCACCAGCGGCATAAACGTTGGCCCCCGGATTGTTCGCCGTCAGAGGGTTGTGGCCGGTGATCAGCGCAATGAACAGCTTGCCGTTCTGAAACGTGGCATACAGCGCTTCCGCATCATAGGCTTGCCCGCCGTAGCCGGGATTGAGGTAGGCATTGGCGCCACCGGTGGAGTCTTCGACCGTGTAATGCACGCCGGCGAGCGACGAAACCAACGTGTCCTTGTCGATTTGCCAGTCGTTCAGATGACCGTCGACGACGAGGCCTGCGAAGGCCTGGCCAGACAGGGTGGCGGCAAATGCGAGAGTGGCAAGCGGCAGGGCTTTCATGACGGCAGACTCCAGGGTAGTTTGGTAGCCATCGCAGGCTATCCCACCTCCGGAAATCGGTCCGTGAACTAATTCACACAACCCGGCTTATTTTTGTGCCTCGACCGCATCATAAAGCTGCTGCCGCAACGCTTCGGATGGGCGGCCTTGCGCCTCGGCCAGACGGATCTGGCGCATCAGGTCCGCAATGCGCGCTTGGATAGCCTGGCGATCGACGGGCGTAACCTTGATCGCCAGAGCCGCCTCGCCTTTCTTCACCGGAACCGGCTTCGCCCCCTTGCCGGCCGGCCCGCTCGACGTAATTTGCGCCCGCTCGCCACCGAACTGGTTGCGCTTGGCGGTAATCACGATCGAGTTCGGCTGGTACGGCATCGGGGCTGGCCGTCGAGCCTCGCGTTGCGCAATGGCCCGGCTGCGGATGTCATTAACCAATTGACGCAGTTGCGCATGCAACTGTTCGCTGGGCAGGCCCTCGGCCTCGGCCTCGCGGATTCTTTTCAGCAGTTCTTCGATCTCGCTGGGTGCCGACGCCGAGCGCGCCGGCGTACCGAAATCCTCCTTTGGCGCCTTGACCGCGATTTCGAACTCCTCGGGGGAAGAAATCATCTTGCCCAGGCGGTAGTGGTCATAGCGCATGGCCAGGACCAGCGGCGTATCGCCCCAATCGTTCTTGGCACGGGTGTCGCCCCCCGCTTCGAGGAGCACCTTGGTAAGATCCTCGCGCCCTTCGCGCGCCGCCATCATCAGCGGCGTCGAACCGTTCGGCGAACGCGCATTGACGTTCGCACCGCGTTCGATCAGGAACTGCGCCAGTTCCTTGTGTCCGTTGAACACGGCGTAGTGCAGCGCCCCCCAGTAATTGCCTTCGCGATTGAGCACCGCCCCGTTGTCGAGTAGCCACTTCACGGCCTCCAGGTGACCGTTCCAGGCCGCCAGTTGCAGGGGCTGTTCGCCATTACGGTTGGCGCGCCGCGGATTCGCGCCGCGCGACACGAAGAGCTTCATCATCTCGATGTTGCCGTGCCAGGCGGCATTCATCAGGCCCGTACCGAACTGGCTGCCCTGGAATTCGGGGTCGAGCCCCTCATCGAGCCATTCTGTAACCTTCCGGACGTCGCCGCGCTCAATGGCCCAACTGAACGCCACCGGGTCGGGCAGAGCCGCCAGCGCCGACCCCGCCGCCAGACACAGGCAGAAAAACAACGCCCGGCACTTTCTCAACACCACTCCCATCCGAACACTCCTAAGCTGCTCCGGCAGCGGAGCCGCATTTGTTGCACAATACCCGGCAGATGCCACTTCGCCTGATTATCGCCTTTACGCTTTCGCTTGTCCTGCACATCAGCCTGCTGGTCGCGGATGCGCTGAACTTTTCCTCGCCGACGCCCGCTCCGGTCCTGCAGGCCTCGTTGCGCCTGCCTCCAGACCTGGCCCGCTTGCCGGAGCCGCCGCCCCTGCCGGAATCCCTGCTCAAGAACACCATCGACCCCGAGGCCTCCGAACCACAACCGCAGTCTGCGCCACCGCCGGCAAGCAAGCCCTCACCCACGCGACGTCCCGCTGCAAAACGCGAAGTCCAGACTGCGCAGCGCAAACTGTCGGAGCACATCTTTTACCCGCCGGAGGCTATTGCACGCGGACTTGAAGGCGAAGTCCGGCTGATCATCACGCTGGCGCCCGACGGACGGGTCGAAGACGTTCATGTCGGCGCCAGCAGCGGTTACCCGATCCTCGACAACGCCGCGATCAAGGCCGCCTACGAGGCTGGCCGGTTGCCCGGCACCACGTCACGGGAACTGATCCTGCCAGTCATTTTCCGTTTGCAGTAAGCCGCCTATCTTTTCCGGAAGACCAGATCCCAGACGCCGTGCCCGAGGCGCAGGCCGCGTTGCTCGAACTTGGTCAGCGGCCGGTAGTCGGGTCGCGGCGCGTAACCCTCCGCGGTATTCTGCAATTGCGGCTCGCCCGAAAGAACCTCCAGCATCTGCACCGCGTAGTTTTCCCAGTCGGACGCGCAGTGAATGTATCCGCCCGGTTTGAGGCGGCTGGCCAGCGTTGCCACGAGCGGCGGCTGGATGAGGCGTCGCTTGTGGTGACGTGCCTTTGGCCAGGGATCCGGGAAGAAAATATGCACGCCGTCGAGCGAACCCGGCACGATCATGTCGCGCAGCACCTCCACGGCATCATGCTGGATGATGCGCTGGTTGGAGAGATTTTTCTCCGAGATCAACTTGCACAGACTGCCAACCCCCGGCGTATGCACCTCGACGCCGATGTAATCGTTCTGCGGGTTGGCTTCGGCGATCGTGGCCGAAGTCTCGCCCATGCCGAAGCCGATCTCCAGGATATGCGGCGCCCTCCGACCGAACACCGCATCGAGGTCGAGCGGCGCCGCGGCGTAGGGAACGCCGACCTTGGCCATCATCTCGTCGTAGTAGCGCTGCTGCGCGTTGGAGACGCGCCCCTGGCGCAGCACGAAGCTGCGGATGTGCCCCGCGCGCCCCGCCGTGTAGACGTTTTCCCGATCTTCGCTCAAAGCCTTTTCCACCGATTGTCCACCAAGATTCACGCTCACGAACCGATCAATCCGCTGGTCGGCGACGAGGGATCAGCCGAGTAATACTTGCGCGGCATGCGCCCGGCGAGGAAGGCTTCGCGCCCGGCCTCGACGGCCTTCTTCATGGCGCTGGCCATCAGCACCGGATTCTTGGCGTGCGCGATGGCGGTATTCATCAGCACCCCGTCGCAGCCCAGTTCCATGGCGATCGCCGCATCGGACGCCGTACCGACACCCGCGTCGACCAGCACCGGCACCTTGAGCGCCTCGATGCACAGGCGCAGGTTCCACGGATTGACGATACCCATGCCCGAGCCGATCAGCGACGCGAGCGGCATCACCGCGACGCAGCCGATGTCCTCCAGCATCTTGGCCTGGATCGGGTCGTCCGAGCAGTACACCATCACCTGGAAGCCGTCCTTGACCAGGACTTCGGCGGCCTTCAAGGTCTCCGGCATGTTCGGGAACAGGTTCGTCGGGTCGCCGAGCACTTCGAGCTTGCACAGCGGATGGCCGTCGAGCAGCTCGCGCCCGAGGCGCAGGGTGCGGATGGCGTCCTCCGCGGTATAGCAACCGGCCGTGTTCGGCAGGATGGTGAATTGCGACGTCGGCAGCGCATCGAGCAGGTTCGGCTGGCTCGGATCCTGGCCGATATTCACGCGCCGGATGGCGACGGTCACGATCTCGGCGCCGGAGGCATCGATGGCCGCCCGTGTTTCCGCGAAATCCTTGTACTTGCCGGTGCCGACCAGCAGGCGCGAACGGTAGGTCTTGCCTGCAATCGTCAGGCCGTGCATTTGACTATCCATGACATCTCCAAAGGGAAGTACACGCAAATCGAAGCTCATTCCAGGACGCGCCCGGAACGACAAACCCGCTCAGCCGCCGCCGACGGCAACGACGATTTCGATCTCGTCTCCGGCAGCCAGTTCGACGTCCGCATGCCGCCCGCGCGGCACGATCTCGCCGTTGCGTTCGACGGCAATGCGTTTGCCGGCATAGCCGAGCGCTTCAACCAGAGTCGCCACGGTGAGACGCTCTGGAAACTCCCGGAGCTCGCCGTTGAGTGAAATTTTCATAGCCGCGGATTTTATCACGCGTGCCATTTGAGCCCTCCCGTTTGAACCGGCGCCGAACGCACTGCAAGTCCATTTCCGCTTCCTATAATGAACGTGCGGGGCCACCCGCAATCGACAGGAGCAGTTGCCCATGGCTCTCCTTGAACTCCGCCACATCACCCGCCGTTTCGGCGACCTCGAAGCCGTCAAGGACGTCACCCTGAGCGTGGAGGCCGGGGAATTTTTCACCCTGCTCGGCCCCTCCGGCTGCGGCAAGACGACCATCCTGCGCATGATCGCTGGCTTCGACGAACCGGACGAGGGCGAACTGTTCCTCGACGGCCAACCGCTCGCCGGCATCCCGCCGGAAAAGCGGCCTGTCCATACGGTGTTCCAGAGCTACGCACTGTTCCCGCACCTGACGGTTGCCGGCAATATCGCCTTTCCGCTCGAAATGGCCGGCCGCACCCGCGACGAGATCCGCCGCCGGGTCGGGGAAACCCTGGCTTTGGTGCATCTCGAAGAAAAGAGCGCAGCCTTTCCGCACGAATTGTCGGGAGGCCAGAAACAGCGCGTGGCCCTGGCGCGCGGACTGGTCAACAAGCCCCGCCTGCTCTTGCTCGACGAACCGCTCGGCGCCCTCGACGCCAAATTGCGCGAACGCATGCAGGTCGAACTGATCGCCCTGCAGCGCGAAGTCGGCGTCACCTTCGTATTCGTCACGCATGCGCAGCAGGAGGCATTGGCCCTGTCGCACCGCATTGCGGTGATGAACGCAGGGCGCGTGGAACAGGCGGACGTTCCCGAAGCACTGTATTCGCTCCCGAAAAGCCGTTTCGTCGCTGATTTCATCGGGACCATCAACCTGATCGACGTCGACGTCGTCGAATCGAACCGCCACGGCCTGCTCCTGCGGGCGGCTGGCATCGGCGACATCGCCGCGCCGGCGCATCCCGGAATCGCGGCCGGCCGCCACGGCGCGCTGGCCATCCGGCCGGAACATCTGCGCGTGTCGCCGCACTCCGAAAGCGCCGGGCTGAAAAATCATTTTCTCGGCACGGTCAGCGAGTACCTCTTCCGGGGCGACGTCACGATCTACACGATCCGGCTGGACAACGGGCTCTCGCTGGAAGCGCTGACGACCAACGCCGCACCGGGCCGGGCACGCTTTCATGAGATCGGAGACCGGGTGCGCGTGGAATGGAGGCATGATGCCGGCATCTATCTCGCGGATTAGAGGCGAAGGAATGACACGCTGGCTGGTTACGCTCCCGCCGGCGCTTTTCCTGGTTGTCTTTTTCCTGATTCCGGCGCTGATCATGGCAGTCGCCAGCTTCCGCGAACCGGGCGAGTTCGGCGGACTGGCTCCGCTGTCCCGGGAAAGCCTCGGGCTGGACGCCTACCGCTTCATCGGCGATGACATCATCTATGCGTGGATCCTGGCGAAATCCTTCCTCGTCGCCGCGCTGACCACCGTGATCTGCCTGCTCCTCGCGTACCCGCTGGCACTGCTGATCGCACGCAGCCCGAAGCGCCAGCGCGACCTGTTCGTGCTGCTGGTAATCCTGCCTTTCGCCAGCAACTTCCTGATCCGCATCTACGCCTGGATGATGATTCTCGGACCGCTCGACCTGCTGTACAGCCCGACGGCGGTGATCATCGGCATGGTCTATGTGCATCTGCCTTTCATGATCCTGCCCCTGTACACCAACCTGGAAAAACACGATCCGACGCTCCTCGAGGCGGCGCAGGATCTCGGGGCCGGAGCCTGGACGCGCTTCTGGCGGGTAACCTGGCCGCTGTCGCTGCCAGGCGTCCTGTCCGGATCGGCGCTGGTGTTCATTCCCGTGCTCGGCATGTTCGCCGTGCCGGAACTGCTCGGCGGCACGGGCGATCTGCTGATCGGCAACCTGATCAAGGAGCAGTTCCTCGACAACCGCGACTGGCCGCTCGGCGCCACTCTGTCGCTCGCCCTGACGGCCGCGGTGCTCGGCGTCTCCGCACTGACCGCGATGTATTCGCGGAGGACTCTGCGATGAAACGCGGCCTTATGCTATGGTCCGCCACGCTGGTCACCTACGCTTTTCTCTACATCCCGCTGGCCGTGGTTGTCCTGTTTTCCTTCAACGACTCGGAACTGAATGCCTCGTGGGTCGGCTTCACCACCCGCTGGTATGCCAAGCTGCTCGGCGACGAAACGATGCTGCAGGCGGCCGCCAACTCCTTGTTCATCGCCCTCGTTTCCAGTCTGATCGCCACCCTGCTCGGAACCATGGCCGGCATCGCCATGCATCGCTGGCGGCCGCCGCTGCTGCCATTCCTCGTGCTGACGCCGGTGGCCATGCCGGAAATCCTGCTCGGCGTGTCGCTGCTGCTGTTCTTCCGCCAGGTGCTCGACCTGACGTTGGGGCTCTTCTCCATCTTGCTCGCCCACATCACTTTTTCGATCGGCTTCGTGGCCATCATCGTCCGCGCCCGCCTGGCCGGCATGGACGAAAGTATTTTCGAGGCGGCGCGCGACCTCGGCGCGACCCCGTGGAAGACTTTTGTCCGCATCACCTTCCCGCTGATCGTGCCCGGTGTCATCGCCGGGTATCTGATGGCTTTCACCTTGTCGATCGACGATTTCGTCATCACCTTCTTCGTCGCCGGTGTCGGCATGTCCACGCTGCCGCTGCAGATCTACTCGATGATCAAGGTCGCGGTGACGCCCGAAGTGAACGCGGTGTCGACACTGCTGATGGCGCTGACGCTGACCCTGATCGCCATCGCCTCGCGCGTTGCCCTGCCCCCCCTGAAACGCGGGACATGACGCCATGAAACGGCTGCTCGCCCTGTTGCTGCTGGCCGCGGCAATGTTCGCCAGAGCCGAGGACGTCCTTTATCTCTACAACTGGAACAACTACATCTCCGAACAAACCGCCGCCCGCTTCGAGCGCTGGTGCGGCTGCACGCTCAAGCAGGACTACTATTCCGACAATGAGGAGATGCTTGCCAAGCTCGAAGCCGGTGCCGCCGGATACGACGTGCTGGTGCCCACCGGCAATGCCGTGCAGACGCTGATCCGCAAGGACGAACTGCGGCCGATCGATAAAGAGCGCCTCCCCCATTTCTCCAATCTCAACCCGGCTTTCGTCGGTGCGTGGTACGACCCGGAAAACCGCTACGCGGTGCCGTACGCCAGCACCGTCACCCTGCTCGGCTACAACGCCACGCGACTGGAAGAACTGGGCTTGCCCACGGACACCTGGGCGCTGATTTTCGAGCCGCGTTACCTGGCCAAGCTCAAAGGGCGCGTTACGGTACTCAACAGTCACCGCGAACTGATCGGCGCCGCCCTGCGCTATCTCGGCTTCTCGATCCAGGATACCGATCCGGCGCACTGGCGGCAGGCCCGCGATCTCATCCTGCGCGCCAAGCCCTACTGGGCGGCGTTTTCAAACAGCACCTACATCAAGGAACTGGCCATCGGCAATATCTGGGTGGCGCACGGTTACTCGAGCGACATGTTCCGCGCCCGCGAGGACGCCAAAGCCGCCCAGCGTCCCTTCCGTATCGCTTTTTCCATTCCGAATGAGGGAGCGGTGCTGGCTGTCGATAATTTCGTCATCCACAAATCCTCGCGCCGCCCCGACCTGGCCCACCGCTTCATCGACTTCATGCTCAACGGCGAGAACGCCGCCGACGTCTCCAACCTGATCGGGGCAGGCAATCCCAACGCCGCCGCCGTGCCTTACATTCGCCCGGAGATCGCCGGCGAACACGCCATCTTCCCGACGTCCGCCGACATGCCTCGCCTGGAGATGCTGCGCGACCTAGAACCGCGTCAGCGCCGGCTGATGTCCCGACTGTGGACCGAAATCAAGGTGAAGTGACGGCAGAAAGACAGGCCGCGCCACGCATCGCACGTGATCATGGCAGCACCGAATGCACGCGCTTCAGGCAGCGCAGCGTAAAGGTCGAACGGCTGTGGCGAATCCCCGGAATCTTGTACAGCTTTTCGCGCAGAAAGCGTTCATAGCCTTCCGTCCCGGCCACCGCCACCTTGATCAGATAGTCGTACTCGCCAGTGACGAGATAAGCCTCCATGACCTCGGGAAGTTCGGCCAGCGAATCGCCGAAGCGCTGGAATATTTCGTCGTCATGGCGGTCGAGGGTGACTTCGATGATGACCGTGTCGGGGAAACCGAGCGCGCGTTGATCGAGGATGGTGACGTACTCCGCGATAACGCCCGAGTTCTCGAGCGCTCGCACGCGATTCCAGCACGGTGTGGGCGACAGGTTGACGCACTCGGAAAGCTTCTGGTTGCTGATGCGCGCATCCGTGCTTAATACACGCAAAATCCGGCGGTCGATTTCGTCCAGGCGATCTTCCCTCATTACAGAGCTTTCTCTCTCACAATGATACAAAAAAGAACATCCATCTTTTCTTTACGAAGTCTTGAGAATAGTCTTCCTCATAAACCCGAAAGTCAACAATAGAACGGAAGCACATTCTGCGCGACAAGGGGTAGGATTTCTACGTGCCCACAAGGCGCATGCATGCCCGAGCCAACCTGCCTCCCCGACCGGGGGAAAGCAGAGGCAAAGGCCCTCCGAATACCCTGAAGGAGTGCACCGTGTCGGAATCATTCACCCACGTGGCTGTTGATATCAGAGCCCCTCCGGGCAATCAATCTGCTTCAGCAACACGAGGCAACAGAACGCAGCAGATCGTCCGGGGAACAGGCCGAGGTATCGACTGCCAGACACCGTTCCAACTCCGCTCCGGCAAGCGGCTCCAACGCACGCGCCTGCTGCTCCAGCACCTCCGGATCGGCCTCGGAGGGGTCATTGCCGAAGCGCGCCCGGGCGACGACCCGCTGACGCAGCACGTCCTCGGGCGCGCGACAGGCGATGATCAGAAAGGGCACGGCAAGCTCTTGCGCCAGCATCCGGAAAGTCTTTCGCTGCCAGGCCTTGAGACTTGCCGCATCGACCACGACGGGGTAGCCGGCGGCCAGTACCTGCCGGCTCAGCTCCGCGAGTCGGGCGTAGGTGGCGGCCGTCATCTCTTCACCGTAAATGCCGCCGTTGATCGTTGACCGGCTATTGGCTCCGGGCCATAGCCCGGCCAGGCGTTTGCGCTCGACGTCCGAACGCAAACGCACTGCTCCGCGTGCCTCGAGCAGCATCTGCGCAACCCGGCTCTTGCCAGAACCCGACAGCCCGTGCAGCAGCACCAAGGAACGCTTCGGGGGCCGCATGCTCCGGCGAGCGTATTCAAGGTACTGGCCGCACACCTTCATTTCCCGCCGGCGGGCGACCCGGTCTTCCTGTCCGCCGCGGATGGCCGCGACCTTGGCACGCACCAGCGCCCGGTAAACCTTGTAGTACCCGAGCAAGGGCAACCCCGCATAGTCGCCCGTCCCTTCGAGATAACGATTGAGAAATCGATACGCATAATCGGGCCGCCCGCGCTCTTCCAGATCCATGACCATGAAGGCGATTTCATTGATGACGTCGATCCACCGCAAGTCGGGATTGAACTCGATGCAATCGAAGATCAACGGATGCCCGCGCGCCAGAGCGACATTGCCCAGATGCAGGTCGCCATGGCACTCGCGCACCCAACCGGCCAACCGCCGGTCGTCCATCATCGATGCCAGGCCTGCGCCGACGGATTCGCTCCACCGCTCCAGCTCGTCCAGCAGACCGGCATGCATTCGCCCCGGCAAATAGCGTCGGAGTTGCAGGACGTTCATGGCCATGGCCTCGCGCACGACACCGGGAGATCCGTAGACCGTGCCTCGCGGACACCGCGCCGCCTGTTCGTGAAACGCCGCCACGCGGTCCGCCAACGCATCGATCACGTCGGGCTCGACGGCGTTCCGCGCCAGGCGCCGGTCCAGCAACCCCGACTGGGGGAAGCGGCGCATCCGGACCGCGTACTCGACGGCCTCTCCATCCCCTCCGATGCGTGGCGACGACGGAGTTCCGGTCAGCGCAATCACGTCCAGATAGATTTCCGGAGCCAGGCGGCGATTGAGCCGGACTTCCTCCTCACAGCATCGCCGGCGCTTTTCCAGCGAGCTGAAATCAAGAAATCCCAGATTCACCGCCTTCTTGATCTTGTAGGCGAAACGCCCGGCCAGCACGACGTAGGAAATATGTGTTTCGACCAGGCGTATCCGCGCACCGGTGACCGGATTCGGCCAGGACCGCACCAGATCGGCCTGCGCGCCAGCCGCTGCCGCCAGCGCGGAGCCTGAATCCTCGGTTGATGAATTGATGGCGCACATTCCGGTCTCGATTTTCTGCAGGAACCGCTCGCCGCCTTCCTCGGGCCGCGCTTTGAACCTAGACCATCGAAGCCGGCCCCGCAATCGCCGGACGGGCGAGGCTACAGGACGCCCGGATAGGCGCCTCCATCCATCAGCAGATTCTGGCCGGTTATGTAGCCGGCCTGCGCGCTGCACAGGAAGGCGCAGGCCGCGCCGAATTCCTCGATACGTCCGAACCGGCCGCAGGGAATGCCTTGCAGCTGGCGCGCCTGCATGTCTTCCACGCTGAGATTGGCGGCTTCCGCCTGGGCATGAGTGACCGCGGCCAATCGATCGGTGGCGAACAGTCCGGGCAGCAGATTGTTGATCGTCACTCCGCGCGGCGCCACCTGGCGAGCCAGACCGGCAACGAACCCCGTCAACCCGGCGCGGGCCCCGTTGGATAATCCCAGAACACCGATCGGCGCCTTGACCGCCGCGCTGGTGATATTGACGATGCGTCCGAAGCCGCGGTTCATCATGCCATCGATGGTCGCGCGAATGAGCGCGATGGGCGTCAGCATGTTGGCGCCCAGCGCGCGATGCCAGTCGTCGTCGGTAAAATTGCGGAAATCCCCCGCCGGCGGACCTCCGGCATTGTTGACCAGGATGTCCGGCTGCGGACAGGCCGACAAGGCCGCGATGCGCCCTTCCTCCGTCGTGATGTCGCAAACGACCGTCGTGACCTTGACGCCGAACCGTCCGCGAATCTGCTCGGCGGCTTCCTCCAGCGGTTCGGCGCGGCGCGCCAGGATCACCAGATCCACTCCTTCCGCGGCGAGCGCCTCGGCGCATCCACGCCCCAACCCCTTGCTGGCAGCGCAAACAAGGGCATTCTTCCCATTCAGGCCAAGATTCACGGCGTTTCCTTTCAGTACGTCAAATAGGGGATTCCGAACCGCCCCGCGGACGGTCGGGCAAGCGGCTCGCCCACCGCGAAGAATACCTCGGCATGTCCAGGAAAGCAGGGGCCAGACAACAAAAAAGCCAACCCAGATCGGTTGGCTTTTTTGTTGCAGATCAACGACCTGCCTGAAAATTTTGTGGAGCGGGCGAAGGGAATCGAATTCGACCCCTAAGCTATTGTGAATAAAACAATTTTTGAGTAACCAACGCAGCCCCTAGACTGGTTGATGGACTAGTTTAACACCTCAGTCAGCGAGCGAGCAATTTCTCGCTCCTAGGCGCGCCATGTTTTGCTATTGACGGCTTCTCGCCCAACAGTTGCTATCGAACGACCTTTCCGCTCGGCGGCTCGGCTCATTCCTATTCTATCTATCAGCATGCTTATGGGGTCTGGCAATTGCCGCCAGGGTCCGTATCGGCGCGTCTGGAGGCGTTGCGGCCCTGAAAGTTTTCTGTTCATAGACCGCCAAGAGAACAGTCCATGCCCAACGGGTCTTGCCAGCGTCCTTTTCAACAATGATGATCGCATGTAAATCAATCGATTTGGCATACAACCTATTGGTTTTCCACGGACCGGCTTTGGCTGGTGCCAGATAGGAGCTTTGATGCGATAGCGGCTACAAGGAGGCGCCAGTATGCAAGGAAGTTCACTTTCGGAGGTGTACTACCGGCCCATCGATGCGGCCATCCGCTGGGCCGGGTTGTTTCGGTTCAAGGACTATATTCTCGCGGCAGCCAGATTCGGGCGCGTACCGGCAAGACTGGAATGTCCGCGTTGCAATGAGCTGCGCCTGTGCACCGATCGCATCTACGACGCCATTTTCCACGGAGAGCTGCCCTATGGCCTGAACGGCATCACGATAAACGATGCGTCCCTGCTGGACTCACCCGACCTGACCATTCGCCACGTCGACCTCAAGCGCTGGATGCTTCGTACCTACCCCGGGCAACGACCGACCTTCCTATTCTCACGTCACGAACGGATCGCCCACCCGATGATCACCGTGGAGAGCGGACACTCGCTTCTAATCGAGCGGGAAGCTTTGAAGTCTCAGCTTGAGCAGTGCCGCCGTCAGTTGCACGGGGTCCAGGAACAGCAAAAGAAGCAAAGCCCCCTCAACCCCCATAACCCCACAAATCCGCTCAGCCCTCTCAGCCCTCTCAGCGATCGTGCGGAAACCACCTACCTGAACATTATCGGCGCAATGCTGACTTTGATGCTCGGACGTACTCCTTCTGGGGCCCCGTACTCCAGCTTCAACAGCCAGGACGCGATCATCAGCGCCTTGACGGCCTGCCACAGCAACCTCATGGGCATCACCGAGCGCACCTTGCAAACAAAGTTCGCACAGGCTCGCCGCAGGTTGCAGTCAAGTTAATGAAGAGATTCAAGTCGCAATCTGCGGTCGTGGATACCGCATTTGCGGTGTTCTTCTTCGGGAAGTTCTAGTTAATTACGAGTCACGCCAAACAAGCGCTCGTAAGCGCTAAGGAGTGACCGTCATGTCCGAGAAGCCAGTTCCGCTGCCTGCGGGTGAGCACCGTATCCTTCGCCGCGATGAAGTCGAAATCAAGACCGGCTTCAAGCGCGCCCACATCTACCACCTGATGAAGGCAGGCAAATTTCCGAAAACCATACGTCTGGGAATACGTGCAGTCGGCTGGGATTCGCTAGAAATCGATCAGTGGATCGCCGAGCGCCGCAGTGAGCGCGGCTGATCCTCTTCAGCTCTCCAACACGCGAAGAGGAATTTGACAATGCTGGTCATTTCGATCATCTCCACCAAGGGTGGTGTAGGCAAAACGACAACGGCGGCCAACCTGGGAGGTTTCGCTGCTGACGCAGGGCTGCGCGTGTTGTTGCTCGATCTGGACGTGCAGCCCACGCTGTCGAGCTATTTCGCTCTGGATGCGCGTGCGCCTGCCGGAATCTACGAACTGCTGGCGTTCAATGAGCGTCGCATCGACCAACTGGTGTCGCGCACCGCGATCTCGGGGCTTGATCTGGTGCTATCGAACGACGAGCGTGGAGAACTGAACACGCTGTTGCTGCACGCGCCGGACGGCCGCCTGCGGCTGCGACACCTGCTGCCGACACTGGCGCCGTTCTATGACCTGCTGTTGATCGACACGCAAGGCGCACGCAGCGTCCTGCTGGAAATGGCTGTACTGGCCTCAAACATAGCGTTGTCGCCGGTAACTCCGGAGATTCTAGCGGCACGTGAACTGCGGCGCGGCACCCTGCAACTGATCGAGGACATCGGGCCGTATCGGCATCTCGGCATTGAGCCTCCCCCACTGCACCTGCTCATCAACCGGGTTCATCCGGTCTCGTCGAATGCCCGGCTGATTCAGCAGACGCTGCGGCAGCTGTTCCAGGAACAGGCCGGTGTGCAGATACTGGATACCGACGTACCAGCCATCGAGGCCTATCCGCGCGCGGCAACGAGAGGCTTACCGGTGCACCAGGTGGAATTCCGCCAGCCCGCTGGTCGTGTCGCGCCCTCGGCGCTGATGACAATGTGCACGCTTGCCAGCGAATTATTTCCGCAATGGCGCGAGCGCTTCGCGCTGGTGACAGGTAAGTCCAATGATTCCAGGGGAGCCCGCCATGGCGAACGCGCATGAACTGGCACGCGGCCATAAACGGCTGCGGGCGCTGATCGAGTTTGCCCTGGATGAAGGTTGGTATGTGGTACGCACTCCGGGCGGCCACTTGAAGTTCACCAAGCCAGGTTGCGCATCGATCTACACCAGTTCGACCGCGAGCGACCATCGTGCCGAGATCAACGCCCGTGCGCAGCTTCGTCGTGCCGATCGGCAGGCGACCATCGGCCGGATACCGACTCAGGAGAGTGGCCTTGGCTGATCTGACCCCACAGGACATGGCCGCCAAGCTGATGACCACCTGCTTCGAGCGGGGAGGCCCGACGATGACGGCTTTGAGCGACCCCATCGCCGACACGCCGATGAGCGTGACGCTGGACCAGTTGCGCCCCTATGACCACGACCCTCGAGTCAAGCGCAATCCGGCGTACGAGGAAATCAAGGCGTCCATCCGCGAGCGCGGGCTGGATGCCCCACCAGCAATCACACGCAGGCCAGGCGAAGAACACTTCATCATTCGCAACGGCGGCAATACGCGACTGGCCATCCTTCGCGAACTGTGGGCTGAGACCAAGCAAGAGCGGTTCTTCCGTATCTCCTGCCTGTTCCGCCCCTGGCCGGAACGGGGCGAGATCGTCGCCTTGACGGGCCATTTGGCGGAAAACGAGCTGCGCGGTAGCTTGACCTTCATCGAGCGCGCCCTGGGAGTCGAGAAGGCGCGCGAGTTCTATGAGCAGGAAACCGGTAGCACCCTGACCCAGTCCGACCTCGCCAGGCGCCTGACGGCCGATGGTTACCCGGTGCAGCAGTCGCACATCAGCCGCATGCAGGACGCGATCCGCTACCTGCTGCCGGCAATACCGACGGTGCTGTACGGCGGGCTGGGCCGGCATCAGATCGAACGGCTCGCGGTGCTACGCAAAGCGTGCGAGCGCACCTGGGAGCAGCGCGCCTTGGGCCGTCACCTCACCGCAGACTTCGCCTCGCTGTTCCAGGATGTGCTGTCGCAGTTTGACGCACAGCCGAACGGCTTCTCGCTCCAGCGAGTGCAGGATGAACTGGTGGGTCAGATGGCCGATCTGCTTGAAGCGGACTATGACACGCTGAGTCTGGAGATCGACGACAGCGAAAACCGGCAGCGAGTGCTGACCGGCGAGCCGTCGCCGATAAGCCCGATTGCCCCCATCGGGTCTGCGACACCACGGCCCGTATCTCCACCTCCAGCGGCGGCAACTGCACATCGGGCCGGTGCACCGACTGGTCCCACTGCCGCGATACCATCGGCACAGCCCGCCGCGGTTACCGCGGCTGGTAGCGATGCGGAGCGCTTGCGGGATCACATCGTATCCCCAGCACCGACCACCGAACGCCTGCAATCCATCCAGCGCCTGGTGGCTGACCAGTTGGGAGATAATCGGCCCGACTTCGAGACAGATGCCCTGCGCGCAATTCCCGTGCAGGTCGGTGGGCTCTACCCCATCTCGGACGTCTGGTACATTGAACCCGGACTGGACGTGCCGAACCGGCTCCGGGTGCATATCGCGCAGTTTGCCCGCGAGATCGCCGAGGAAGCGGCGGTAGCCGAGCACATCGAGCCCAGTGAGCGTGGCATCGGCTTTGTTTGCGTGACTCCGCCCTTTGCGCAAGCGAAGGCCTTGTCGGCCTTCGCACAGTCCGTGCTGACTCTGCTGCATGCGCTAAGCGCAGCACCAGCACCCGTGGCAGGACCAGACCGTGCGCGGCTGGCCGATGACCTGGCGCCGCTGCTGCACGGCAGCGACGGAACGTCCATGCGCCTGACCGATGCTGGCCTAGTGAAGCTATTCCGCTTGCTGCGCCTAGCGCGCCGGCTGCTGGACCTGGATAGCGGCGCGGCATGCGCTGATCCAGGCCATGGTTCCTGAGCGAGGGAGACCACCATGTCGTCGCCCCATCCGCTCAACCAGGCCGTCATCGCCCAGGCACTGCACGATCTGCGCAATGGCCAACTGCGCCGCTGCAAGGCGATGGGCTTTGGCGAAGAGGAGCTTGATGCGCTCAAGCATCCAGCCCTGGTCAGCGTACTGGTCAACGCCACGGTGTCGTGGTGTTCGGTCTCGGTCAACCGCGAGGTGTTGAAGCGACTGCTGACACAGGTGTATGACGTGGAGCAGGAAATCGCCACGGTGGACCGCATGCTGCGTCTGGGAGCAAGCACGGAGATGGTGAGCCGCTTCCATGGGCTCACGCACCAGGAGGTCGCTCTGCGGCGCGACATCCTCGGGCTGCCCAAGCGCAAGGGTCGGCACCCGGTACTGGACGAGGCGCAGGAAACCGCCCTCTGGAAGCACTGGAAGGCCGGGGTCACCGAGCGTCATATCGCGCTGGACGACGAACTGGCCATGCTGGGCCTGACCATGGACCTGGCCGAAACCCTGGCGCTGCCGATGTCGGTAGCCTGGGCGGCGATACGGAACTGGATCGACCAGGGGCTGGTGTAGCTCATGGCGACGGGCGGCGAACCACGGCGCGGTGGTCCTATGGTGCTGTCGGCGCTGTTCGACGATGCGCTGCAGAACCTGGCGAAGGCGCAAGGCACCGCGCCAGCCTGTGACGGTTTCCTGTATAGCGGCAATCGCCATGAAAGTGTGCCGCGCGCGCTGTTTCTCGACCGGTGCCTGACGCCGCTGGAGCGCAATGCCTGGCAGGTGTTCCGCCTCCAGCTCAACGACGACGGCGTGACGGCCTTTCCGACCTATGACCAGCTTCGGCCCTACCTGGCGTCGATGCCGTGCGGAGCGCAGGCCTCGCACGAGACCGTCGCGCGCGCCTTGACGCTGCTGCGCCTGACGCGCTGGCTCAGCTTGGTGCGCCGTCGCCGCGACCGCAAGACCGGCCGCATTATGGGCAACCTCTATGTCCTGCACGACCAACCGCTGACACCCTTCGAGGCAATGCAGCTTGACCCCGACTATCTGGGCCTAGTGAGCCAGGCCCTCACCCATGCCGCCAAGGCAGTACAGATCGTCGGCATGCACACGCTGAAGGAAATTGCCGAAGACCCAATGCTCAGCGGTCGCACGCTGCCAACGCGCTTGCAGGTGCTGGCGCAGCAGATGGCCGTGCATGATTGGACGACAGCGAATTATCCACAGGAGGGTGTCGAATACCATTCCGAAGAAGGGCAGGAAGCCCTTCTTCGGAATGGAGAACGCCGGTCTTCGGAATCCGAAGTCGGGCCGAAACCCGCGCCGGATGGCTCACTTCGGATTCCGAAGGAGGACCGTACAGTACGTAAGGACCGTATTGATGAAGTACGTACAATACCGCACGCGAAGGCACTGCAGAACCTGCGACTGCCCGAGCGCTTCCTGCGTTTGAAGGAAGAACAGCAGGCCGGCGCACTGATCGCTTTGCAGCAGGTGGATGAGACTCAGCGGCAGGCGGTGCTCGACGAGTGGGCAGCACGCTGCCGCAGCAGCACGGTGCGAAACCCGGCCGGCTACCTGTTCGGCATCATCCAGAAAGCGATTCGCGGAGAGTTCAAGGCATGGGCGGGCGAAGGCGGGTCAGCGCCGCCACTGACTCGAACCACGACGCTTGCACCGTCATCACCCCCTGCGCCCACCGGCACCAGCCGCGAGGCGGCGCGTGCTTATCTCGCGCAGCTAAGGTCAATACTGAGCGATTCCTAACCAAAGCGCTATCCCCAGGGGATGGGCAGCACAGGAAGCCTTCCGCAGCAAGTAAACCGGGCGGACACCGGAGGCGGTTTGTTGACTGACAGCCTTCCGGCCGCTGCCGATGCTGGCGACTCGTTCATTCACTGCGAGTCGTCTCCATGACCAACGAACCCCTGCAACTGAATCTCGGATCGCTGCGCAGCGCGATGTCGCTGACGCTGCATACCCACCACGCATCGCGCATCTGGCACGGCCGCGCACCGGCCGAGGGGCGCCCCGGCATCATCGGCCTCAACGGCTACATCAGCGTGATGAACAAGATGAAGCGTGGTGCGGAGCAGGACGATCCTTACTCGGATTGGTGGATGCTTCGTATTGAGGACAAGCTGACCGATACCAAGACCCGCTTGCAGACCTTGCGCGAACAGGTGGATCAGGCATTGGCCGACGTCCCGCCAGCGTTGTCTTTGGGCGAGAACATGAACATGCAGCCGATAAAGCTGCCACTTTTCGTCAACGCGCAGCTTGGCTTCATGGCGGTGTACCTGCTGGCTGACTACGACGACCTCGCGCGCAAGCTGATCCTGGCGCACCACACGGCGCTGATCGACCGCAGCACACTGGAGCGGTGGCTTAACGACGGCGCACATGCGCTGCGCAGCCTGTTCTCGTTGGCCCAGCAATACCGCTACTCTGGCACAACGCGTGACGACTTCGCGGCGAAGAACGCGGCGGCGCGGGCGGCGCTGGAGAAATTCGGCGAGCTGCCGCAGGACGTGCTCGAAGGCGCCCTCCGCTCGCGCTTTGCGCCACCTGTCGCACGGCGGGGGAACCGGCCCGAGGCACCGATCACGGAAGCCTTAGAATCAGGGATCGCGGGTGGCGCAGCCGACACCGCAGAGCAAGACGAAGGTGCCAAGGCATGACGGCAGCGTTCTTTTCCGGTCGTCCTGAGCGCTTCATCGCGTTGGGACAGGCGGACTTCCAGCGGCTGGAACATGCTGGCTACCTAAAAGGCCTTTTTCAACCTTTTAAAGGTAAGGGGAGTCTGGAGACCTGGGCCAGCCAATGCATATCGCTGCGCGACGAACTGATTGCTCTGGCTCTGCGACAGGTGTTGCCACAGGCACGGGCCTATCCCTTCAACCTGCTCGACGTGCAACTGGCTCAGCAGACGACTGGCGCAGGGACGACCTTCTTACGCTGGCGCAACCTCGACCGCTCGTCCATGGGCGTGGCCTTGTGGGAATCGCTGCTTGATCACTCCGCAACACCTGCCTCGCTGATCGACGACCTGTATGCGATGGAACTGCAGCGAATCGTGGTGAACATGCAGCTCAGCCTGACCCACAGCATCGCCCGCCTCGCCCTGGAATGCGCCAGCAGAATGGAACAGGCCGAGGCGACTTATCTGCGGCGTACCCAAGGGCACGCCGCATCCATTCCCACCACCTCCAAGGAGTCATCATGAGCACGCACTTCGTCGGCGAGGGCAACATCGGTTCTGCGCCGGAGTACCGCGAATTCCCCAACGGCAACGACGAACCGCGCAGGCTGCTGCGCCTCAACGTCTATTTCGACAATCCCATCCCAAAGAAGGACGGCGAATACGAGGACCGCGGCGGCTTCTGGGCGCCTGTGGAGCTGTGGCATCGCGATGCTGAGCACTGGCAGTCGCTGTACCAGAAAGGCATGCGCATTCTGGTTGAAGGCCGCACCGTGCGCGATGAATGGGAAGATGCCGATGAAAACGAGCGCGTCACCTTCAAGATCGAGGCTCGGCGCGTCGGCATCCTGCCGTATCGCATCGACGCGGTGACGCTCGGCGCCAAGCCGACCGGGGGCCAGTGACCATGCATCGCGGGCGGCTGTAGCAACCGTCAAACGCCCGCCATGCACCAGTGGAACTATCCCCTGGGGATAGTTCCACTGAGATCCACCGAGTTCCAGCCGCCCTCCCGACACGAATCTCACTCCCCCCATACCGCCTCGATCCGTGCATATCGCTGCGGCAACCATTTCCCCGCCGATCACAAATCGGTGTCCATGCCGTCCGGCTTCCTTGCTGCCCGTCTCAACTGGCCTGGTCATGCTGTCGCTCACCTGATGAACCGCACATTCCCGAGGAGGCTTCATGCGTGTGTTCCTGTGCGAGAAGCCTTCGCAAGGCAAGGACATCGCCCGTGTGCTGGGGGCCGGCCAGCGCAGTTCCGGCTGCTACAGCGGCGTGGGTATCGTCGTGACCTGGTGCATCGGTCATCTGGTCGAAGCGGTTCCGCCCGAAGGCTACGGCGAGCAGTACAAGCGCTGGGCCATCGAGCAGCTGCCCATCATTCCTGAGCGCTGGCGCGTCGAGCCCAAGGCAGCGACCGCCGCGCAGTTCAAGATCGTCACGCAGCTCGTAGGCCAGGCCACAGAGCTGGTGGTCGCCACCGATGCCGACCGCGAAGGCGAGATGATTGCCCGCGAGATCATCGAACTGTGCGGCTACCGCGGACCGATCCAGCGCCTGTGGCTGTCAGCGCTCAACGATGCATCGATCCGCAAGGCGCTGGGCGCGCTGAAGCCATCGGCCGAGACGCTGCCGCTGTACTACTCGGCCCTGGCCCGCTCGCGTGCCGACTGGCTGATCGGCATGAACCTGAGCCGGCTGTTCACCCTGCTCGGACGGCAGGCCGGCTACACCGGGGTGCTGTCGGTGGGTCGGGTGCAGACGCCGACGCTGAAGCTGGTGGTGGATCGCGACCGCGAGATTGCGAGCTTCGTCTCCGTTCCGTTCTGGGCCGTCGAGGTGATGCTGTCCCATGCGGGGCAGTCCTTCACGGCGAGCTGGACGCCGCCGCAGGGTTGTACGGACGACGCCGGCCGCTGCCTACAGCAACCGGCCGCCCAGCAGGCCGCGGAACACATACGCGCCGCCGGCAGCGCCCAGGTGGTGTTGGTCGAGACTGAGCGCGTGCGCGAAGGTCCGCCGCTGCCGTTCGACCTAGGCACGCTGCAAGAGGTGTGTTCCAAGCAGTTGGGGCTGGACGTGCAGGAGACCCTGGACATTGCCCAGGCGCTGTACGAGACGCACAAGGCAACGACCTATCCGCGCTCGGATTCCGGCTACCTGCCCGAGAGCATGCTGGCCGAGGTGCCGGCCGTTCTCGACAGCCTGCTCAAGACCGATCCAGCCCTGCACCCCTTGATCAATCACCTGAACCGTAATCAGCGCTCGCGTGCCTGGAACGACGCCAAAGTCACGGCGCACCACGGCATCATCCCGACGCTGGAACCGGCCAATCTCTCGGCGATGAACGACAAGGAGCTGGCCGTCTACCGACTGATCCGCGCGCATTACCTGGCGCAGTTCCTGCCGCACCACGAGTTCGACCGGACGGTGGCGCAGCTCGCTTGCGGCGGGCAGTCGCTGCTGGCCGTCGGCAAGCAGATCGCCGTCGCTGGCTGGCGCCAGGTGATGGCGGAGCCGGAGGAAAACGACGCGGATGGCGACGACGCCCAGCGCAGCCAGATGCTGCCTGCGTTGCGAGCCAGCTTGTCCTGCCAGCTCGGCAATGTCGATCTGAAGGCGCTGAAGACTCTGCCGCCCAAGCCCTACACGCAGGGCGAGCTGGTCAAGGCCATGAAGGGCGTCGCAAAACTTGTCACTGACCCCCGCCTGAAGCAGAAGCTCAAGGACACGACGGGCATCGGCACCGAAGCCACGCGCGCCAACATCATCGGCGGCCTGCTTGGTCGCAGCTATCTGCTGAAGAAGGGCCGCGCCATCCATGCCTCGGATGCCGCCTTCACCTTGATCGACACCGTGCCGGCGGCCATTTCCAACCCAGGTACGACAGCAGTCTGGGAGCAGGCGCTGGACATGATCGAGGCCGGCCAGATGACGCTGGACACTTTCATCGCCAGGCAATCCGCCTGGGTAGCTCAACTCGTGCAGCAATATAGCGGCGCGACGCTCGCCATCAAACTGCCGCCATCTCCCTCCTGCCCACAGTGCGGCGCGCCAATGCGCCAGCGCACCGGCAAGAACGGCGCTTTCTGGTCGTGTAGCCGCTACCCGGATTGCAAGGGAACGCAACCGGTCGATACCTCGACAGGCAAGCGTGGAGCGCCGCGCAAGCAGCCGGCTTCCCGCAAGGCGTCCTGACGCCGAGGAATCCCTTCGCCACGCCGGCCGTTTCTAGCGGCGGGGCCAACCTCCCGCGCAATGCGGGACTCCCCAGCACACGTCCCCTTCTGCAACGGTGTGCACGTCTGGCTCCCCAACGACGGGCTTGCGAGACGAGAAGGCCCTTTCTCCGCAAATCGCGTCTGCCGCGGCTCCTTTGATCGAGATGCTTCCGTCGATGACGAAGGGTCTCCTGACGCCTGGCGGGCCTGTGTCATAGCGAGCCGTCAGGAGACCCCTCGGGTCGACGGTATTCAGTGCCGGTGCCCGCCGGCGGAACAATGGGCTCCCTTTGTGCGCGGATGTGTGCCGAAGGATGTCGACCCAAGCCACGACACGGGTCGAGTGCGATTGCTGATGCAGCGAGCGGCTTTGACGACGGCCGGGACTGCCACAGCCCACAGGTGGTTTCTCTCCTCTCCGGCTGAAGGCTCAAGGGCCTTCGGCCTGTTGGTCTTTGTTTGATCCTGGTCGGTGTCGCTCAGCCTCAACGCGGCCCTTGTGCAATGCGCAGTCCTCGAAGACGCCAGTGATGCGTCGTCTCCATCCTGCAGTCATGCGCTGCTGACTGCCGTCAGCACCATGCCCAGGCAGCTCCGGTCTTCAAGGTTGCAACGCGGTTCGCCGCGTGGATCGAACCAGTCCGCCTCGCATCACCCACCGCGGACAGGCGTCTGCATGACGCCGATGCCGTTCTTGTTCAACCCTTCGGGAGGTATCCGCTCCCGTCTGGGTGTGGGGCTCCCGGTCCTTCAACCAGGAGAACCCCATGTCCCTTGCATCCGCATCGACGCCATTGAGTGCCGTACAGGCCCGTGCCGAAGCCATTGGCTATCTGGCCCCGGCCTGCACCGGCAAGCGCCTGCCTCTGCAGGTGCGCCACTGCGCCGCCGGCAACTACATCGGCACCGCCGATGAAGACGGACCGGTGTCCCGAGAGTCCGTCGAGCACTTCCGCTCGCAGCACGCCGCCGACCACGCCCTGGCAACAGGCCGCTGGCAGCAACGCATCCACCCCTGACGTCCACTCACCAGGAGCCATTTCATGAACCAGTCCTTGCCCCAAGACGTACTTGATCAGATTGCCGCGGAAGAACGGCACTTCGCCGTAGCCCCGCAGGCCTTTTTCGCGGCGTGGAAGCGCGGAGCGGAAATCGCCGGCCCCGAATGGTTCGGCGACGGCACGACCGAAGGCCTGCAGCGCGCCACCAGCAAGTGGGATCTGCGCCCCAAGGTGCTGTTGCTCAACGACGCACTGAATGTCCTTAGCGGCGGCCAGCGCATGTTCCTGTCCGCGATGGTGAGCTTCTACAACGCCCGCGAGGGTGGCGCGATGCTCAAGCGTTGCGGATTCGAGGGGCTTTCCGATCTGGGAAGTCTCGATCTGGAGCGCCGTAAGGTCATTGCCGATCTTGCGCTGAACTACGGCGGTTGGTGACGCCGATCCGCTTGTTCTCCACCTGATCCTTTTTTCCACCCACGAGGGACATGCGCCTCCATTCGAGGTCGTGTCCCTCACTGTTCTCAACATCTCTTCAACCACCCGCTGGGGCTTGCTCCCCAGCCGGGGAATGGGCTCTACTTCCTCTGATGGAGAAATCCCATGTCCCCTGATTCCAACCCTTTCCTCCGCGGCTACCAGAACCTGCGCATCGACCGCTCCCTGTGCATCACCTTCGAGAACGACTACCCTCCGGTCTGGCGCCCGCTGCATCCCAGCCAGGTGCATCTGCCCGATGACCAGGTTGCGCTCTTCCCCTGCGTCTTCAATAACGATTTCGCCTTGGTCACCGAAGGCCAGGACATTCCCGAAGACCTGGACGCCCAGTGCCAGACCGAGGGCGTAGTGCGTACCGTGGTCTACGCCGTCAGCGGTGACGACTTCGGCCAGCCAGTGCACGTCGGCGACACCTACTCGGAGGAGGCCGCGCGGGAAGTCGTGCGGCGGCTGAGCTTCGAGACGGGCTTCTACAGCCGGTGCTGGGAAATCAGCAGTGCCCATCTCACGTCCGAGGCGGGCCGCTTACTCGCCGAACTGGCGGACATCGCCACGCCGAGCGGCTTTCCATTCGTCGCCTTCCGCATCCCGTACAACCCAGCGATCGGTGTGAAGCTGATCGCCACCCCCTGGACGGATGCGGACCTGCAGCATGTCGAGGGCATTTCCGCTGAAGCGCTGCGGCAGAAACATCGGGCCAAGGGTATGCCGGAGCCCCTCGTGGAGGTATTGCACCTGGCTGCGCTTGCTGACGTTCGCATGCTGGTGTTCGATGCCGATGCGCCGGTGCTGGACGGATTGCCCTTGTACGACGAGTAGCACCTTCGAGCCCTCATGCGGGGCTCTTCTTTTTCATGGAACGTGGTGGCAACAGGTTGCCGATTCCCGGACGACGGGCGCCCGTGCCGGCCGCACGCTTCCCTTATGTTCGCTGGCGCTGCCGGCAGCATGCCCAGGCAGTCGAGACCTTCAAGACTGCGGTGCGGTTCGCCGCGCTGGTTGATTCTTTCACCGGACGCATGCTGCGTCCATCCACCTCACCCTCAAGGGACAAACCTCCCGTGCGGGCGGGAGTCCCTTGGTTACCACAAGGAGTCTTCCATGGATACTCAAGCCATTCGCGCACAAATGCCGATGCTCGTTCGCGGCCATGTGCCTTCCAACATCCGTACCTTCACGTTCAACATCTTCGACGGCCAGCCCAAGGTTTCGACGCTGGGCTTCCACATCGATCCGAAGCCCTTCGAGGGCAGAGTCATCGCCACCACCGACGAGGCCATCGTCGTCAAGACGGGACGGGCCGAATTCGCGGTGCTCGACCGGACGCTCGTAACCGAGGTGCCCGACGAAGGCGCCAAGGTGCAGGTTGAACCCTACGCCAGACGCCGTTTCGACGGCCTGCGCGCCGACACGCCCGAGGAGCGAACGCAGTTCACCGCCGATGGCAAGCCCTACACGGTAAAGACGCTGGTGCTCGGATCCGCACCGGCGAAGCTACCAATCCCCGAAGTCCGTTGCCCCGAGTTGCAGGAACTGATCCAGCAGATGGAGCAGTTACCCGCACCCGATGGCTTCCGGCGTATCACGCACTTGCTGGTAGATGCGGGCGCGAGCGAATTCACATGGGTCGATCCACGGCCCAAGGACATCATCGCGACGCCACCGGCCATCAGCTTCACGGTGGCCACCGCGAAATTCCAGGGGCGCATCACCGTGCTGTATGAGCGCGGGCTCGACGTGTATGCGGTGGAGCTGTACCGCGACGGCGAACTGATCGAACGGGTCGATGAGGTGTTCTTCGACGCCCTCGGCGAGACGCTGGAACGGCTAATCGACGACGGGAGTTGGCGGCGCATTCGCGTGCAACGCCTGTCTGGCCGCAAGTCAGTTCAGCACTAACCTCTGCGCGGCTTCCCGTCCTAGCGGCGGGAAGCCCTTCATCCCTTTACCTGGAGATCACATCCATGTCTGTTCGATTCAAAGGCTCGACTCTACGGGCCGTACTTGTCGAAGCGCTCGTCAGCCAATGCCGGGGCATCCAGGTCAAGAACCGGGGTGTGTACTTCATGGCCGAACTCGGCGAACACCGACCTGATGGGCGCCAGAAACGCCTCGCCTACGCTGTCGGCTGCAATCCGGACGTCGATCCCTTCGATGACTGGAGGGAGCTGGCGCGCGCAGAGTTCGGTGGCGATGACTTCGGCGAGTTCTTCGATCCGCAGGATGGCGTTTTCGCGCTCATCCTGAACGGCGAGGGCGACCTCGATGTGTCCGCCACGGCAACGCATCTGTCTCTGCGGGGCGATGACACCGACGCGGAAAGGCACCTGATCGCCCAACGTTCCTAGCTCCCGCTCCGGGGGCATCCTATTTCCTTGCGCCGCGGCTCTCACCGCGCGCGTGCTCGTCTCCAACCTCATCCTGGGCGAAGCGCGACACCGTGTAGGCGTTCATCGAACACTTTATTTCCTCAGCCGGCGCAGCAGGACAGCTGCTTCACGTCTTTGTTGAAGGTCTGCGCCGCAAGCTTCAGCCCCTCGACCATCGTCAGGTACGGGAACAACTGGTCGGCCAGTTCCTGCACGGTCATCCGGTGGCGGATCGCCAGCGCGGCCGTCTGGATCAGTTCGCCTGCTTCCGGCGCCACCGCCTGCACGCCGATCAAGCGCCCGCTGCCGGTATCGGCCACCAGCTTGATGAAGCCCCGAGTGTCGAAGTTGGTGAGCGCACGCGGCACGTTGTCCAGCGTGAGCGTGCGGCTGTCGGTCTTGATGCCGTCGTGGTGCGCTTCCGCTTCGCTGTAACCCACGGTCGCCACTTGCGGATCGGTGAACACCACGGCCGGCATGGCGGTCAAGTCCAGGGCCGCGTCACCGCCGGTCATGTTGATCGCGGCGCGGGTGCCGGCCGCCGCCGCCACGTAGACGAATTGCGGCTGGTCGGTGCAGTCGCCGGCCGCATAGATGTGCGGCGCGCGGGTAGTCATACGCTTGTCGATGACGATGGCCCCTTGGGCGTTGATTTCGACGCCCGCCGCTTCTAGGTTCAGGTCGCGCGTGTTTGGCGCACGGCCGGTGGCGACCAGCAGTTTGTCGGCGCGCAACTCGCCGTGTGCCGTTGTCAGCACGAATTGCTCGTCCGCGTAGGCCACATTGCTCGCCTGGGTATGGTCCAGCACCTCGATGCCCTCGGCACGGAAGGCGACCGTGACGGCTTCGCCGATGGCCGGTTCTTCGCGGAAGAACAGCGTGCTGCGCGCCAGGATCGTGACCTGGCTGCCCAGCCGCGCGAAGGCTTGCGCCAACTCCACCGCCACCACCGACGAGCCGATGACGGCCAGCCGCTCAGGGAGCGTGTCGCTCGCCAGCGCCTCGGTGGAGGTCCAGTAGGGCGTGTCCTTCAAGCCGGGGATCGGCGGGACCGCGGGGCTCGCGCCGGTGGCGATCAGGCAACGGTCGAATCTCACTCCGCGAGTGCAGCCGTCAGCGGTCGCCACGGTCAGCGTGCGCGCGTCCTTGAACCGGGCCTCGCCGCGCAGCAAGGTAATGGCCGGGGTGCTCGCCAGGATGCCTTCGTACTTGGCATGGCGCAGTTCCTCGACGCGGCCTTGTTGCTGGGCCAGCAACCGGTCGCGCAGCACGGCAGGCGCCACGGCAGGCAGACCGTCATCGAACGGGCTTTCGCGGCGCAGGTGGGCGATGTGCGCGGCGCGGATCATGATCTTTGAGGGCACGCAGCCGACATTGACGCAGGTGCCGCCAATGGTGCCCCGCTCGATGAGCGTCACGCGCGCCCCAAGCTCCCCAGCCTTCAAGGCCGCCGCCATCGCCGCGCCGCCGCTGCCGATCACGGCCACGTGCAGCGCTGGCTCGCCGCCTTCATGCTTCGTTTCGCCACCGAGCCAGCCCAGCGCCTTGTTCAGCAGGCAGGCTGGCTTGTTCGGAGTGTCGGCGAGCCGTGCGCGGAAGCCGAGCGTGTCCACTGCGGCAACCAGCGGGGCCACGCTCACGCCCGCATCCGCCTCGATTTCGGCCTGCCGCTGCGTATAGGACACCGAGGCCGAGCGCACGCCGGGCACGTTTTTCAGAGCCTGCTGGACGTGCTCGGCGCACGACGTGCAGGTCATGCCTTCGATGTGAAGGGTGATCGCTTCGGCCATGACAGTGTCCTCACCTCTTGATGCTGGAGGGGTAGCCCGCGTTTGCGATGGCCTTAGGCGTCGGCATTGGTCTTCGCGTCGTCGAAGGTGACGACGGCTTCCCGCTTCTCGTAACTGACCTCGGCCTTTTGCACTCCGTCCACCTTGGTGAGTGCCTTCTTCACTGTGATCGGGCACGCAGCGCAGGTCATGCCGGGCACCGAAAGCGTGACGGTCTTGGTGGCGGCCCAGGCGGGGGCGCTCAGGGCGGCGGCCAGGGCGATCAGCGCGGCGAGTTTCTTCATGGCAATCTCCTTTCAGTAGAACAGCGGCAGGACGTAGGGAAAAGCGAGGGCAACCAGAACCAGGGTGGCCACGACCCAGAAAATCACCTTGTAGGCCGTCCGCACTTGGGGAACGGCGCAAACGTCGCCGGGCTTGCAGACATGGGCCAGTCGGAAGATGCTGCGCCAGGCGAAGAACAGCGCGACGAGTGTTGCGCCGATGAAGATCGGCCGGTACGGCTCCAGCACGGTCAGGTTGCCGATCCACGCACCCGAGAAGCCGAGCGCGACCAGGACGAGGGGGCCGAGGCAGCAGGCCGAGGCGAGGATGGCCGCGATGCCGCCGGCCGCCAGTGCGCCGCGGCCGTTCTTGGGTTCCGACATGAGGTTCTCCTTCCGGGACTTCGCTTGATGCTATAACGTTACATCCGTAGTCAACTACGGAGTCAAGCACCATGGAGAACGCTCAAGAGAATCTGACCATCGGGGCCTTCGCCAAGGCCGCCGGGGTGAACGTGGAGACGATCCGCTTCTATCAGCTCAAGGGTTTATTGCCCCAGCCGGAGCGGCCCTACGGAAGCATCCGCCGCTACAGCGGCGCTGATGTGGCGCGGGTGAGGTTCGTGAAGGTCGCCCAGCATCTGGGCTTCAGCCTGGACGAGATCGGGCAACTCCTGAAGCTGGACGATGGCATCCATTGCAGCGAGGCGGCCGAGTTGGGTGCGCTACGGCTGGCCGATGTGCGTGCCCGCTTGGCAGACCTCAAGCGGATGGAGACGGCACTGTCGAAGCTGGTGAGCGAGTGCGATGCGCACCACGGCAATGCTTCCTGCCCGTTGATCGCAGCCTTGCGGTGTTGCTGAAGGGCACCTTTTCAAAGCGGGCGGCGACGAGTGCCAATTGCCGCTCGCGCGGGTGCCGTCCTGGCGCCACGCTTCCCTCCATGTTCCGCTGACTCCCGTCAGCAACATGCCCAGGTAGCCACGATCCTCAAGGCTATGGCGCGGTTCCGACCGCGTTGATCACTCCAGTTCGCACCGGCATCCATGCGCGAACGTCCATCGGTTTCCGATGGCGATGCCACGAAGCTGTTCCATCAACCCACGCGGGGGTTCCACACCTTCCCCGCCTGGGTCGGGTGTGTCTCCGCCTCTTTGTTCTTCAGGAGATTCACCATGACCACTTCCACCGAAAAGTCCTACTTCGACCTGCATATTACCGGCCTCGGGTATCTCAATCGCATCCGCGAAGTGAAACCAAAGAAAGGCGATGCGTTCCTGGCCTGCGACATCGCAGCCTTGAATGGTCCCAGCGATGACGTCTCGTACGTGCGTTTCGACGCGCGAGTATCAGGCTCTGAAGCGCAGCACCTGGTTCGTCGCTGCATCGATGCCGTCGAGGCGGAGAAGAAAGTGATGATCGGGTTTCGCCTCGGCGACCTGTGGACCGACACCTTCACCTATTCCAAGGGAAAGCGTGCCGGCGAGCAAGGTGTAAGCCTCAAGGCCCGCCTGCTGTTCGTCAGCTGGATCAAGGTCGACGGCAAGCTCGTCTACAAGGCGGAGTCCAAGCCGACCGAGACCGACGAGCGCGACCCGGAAGTCCCTGTGACGTCCGACGCACCTGCCGCGCAGCAAGCTCCAGCACCTGAGCCTTCCAAGCCTGCCGCGGATGCTGCTGACGACGACACTGCCGATGCTCCCGCATTGACCGTGGCCGAGTCGTTCTGATCCGCAAGGCCCGTTTCCCTAGGGCCTTGTCTTCTCATAGTCAGCAGGAGACCTCATGATCACCATCCCTGGCCAACTGGCCATCAAGACCATTCACGGCAGGAACGGCGACTTCAACGTCGGTCGTCTGGCAACCTCCATTGGCGAGTTCGTCGTGAAAAACGCCGAACTCGACCAGTACACCGAAGGCAAGTACGAGGGCGATTTCGTCATCGCTGAGATTCGCCCCTCCACGTACAGCGCCAACGGCCGCATGGTCATCGAAATTCGCGCCCTCCTAGGCGGGATGACGTTGTCCAACATCGATGCCCTGAGCCGCGACGAAGCCCGCCAGCTGAGTCCGCAGGAGGTCGATCCGATCGACGAGGAAACCCAGGCGCCCGCGCCGGACTCGACGAAGGTCACACCTAAGTCGAAGTCGCGTTCTTCTCGCGATCCTCTGGTCGACACCACGCCGTTCGGCAGTGAGCCAGTCACAGCAGCATCCGAGGCTTCGGCCGACGATGCAATGTTGTTCGGCGCGCTCTGGCCGCTGGGCGATGTCGTCAAGCTGGACGCCACCGTCGATCGCCGCGTCCTGCGTCAGCAGCGCGACCGTCTCGGTGTGTTGGGCTACGAGTTTGCTCCGCTGTCCCAGGACTGGCATCTCGCCCAGGCCTGATTCCTATCGCCGCATCAGCGGCGTTCTACCACCCACCGGGGTTCCTTCCCCGGCGGGGCGGGGCTCCGGTCTCTTCTCCAAGGAGATCGTCATGCAACTTGCATCCCGTTTTGCTTATCGCTCCCCAGTGCTGCGGTCGAATCAGCCGCTGCCGGACGACCAGATCCGCACCGTCGCACCCTCCATCTTCGCGGACACCCCGCACGAAAGCCGATCCGAACGGTACAGCTACATCCCCACGGCCGCTGTACTGACCGAACTACGCAAAGAAGGCTTCCAGCCGTTCATGGTGTG
>JARKPC010000087.1 GCA_029975435.1 Propionivibrio sp.
GCGGGTTGATGACCTTGGCGTCGGCCAGGAACTGGCGGTACATTCCCTCGCCATCCTCGGGAATCAAGTGGCAGTTGTGGACAAGAATCCCACGAGCGAAGTAAGAAGGGTGTCCGGAGACCTGCAAGTTGAACACAACGCTTCCGCCCGCTGGTTCGTAATGCGTAAGACGAACCAGCCGTTTTGCGCCAGATAGAGCGCCTTGCGCGAGTCCTGAAGCCTGCGCCGTGGCGACTGGTGGCTGTGGCCGTCCAATTCCAGCGCGATCCGACGCTCCGGATTGGCAATGTCGATCTTCAAGTTCTTCGGCAAGCGTTGACACCGGTGGTTGGGCACCGGCACGCTGTGCTCTGGGACCCAGGCCGGGCCCAGGATGACGAGCATCGCCTGCTGTTGTCTTGTGAGCTGTCCGTTTCCGCCGCGGATGCGAGGTGAGTGCCCTCTGGCCTTCATGGACCTGCTCACCTTTTCTCGGACTTCCGGCGAGATCATGCAATTGCTGTGAATCTTCGCGCAGGAGATCGAGCAGAATCGCTGCTTCATCCACAACACTTCCTGCTGGACCCGCAGGCTGCCGTCTGGAAGCTGCTTGCTCCACGGATGAAATGTCTTGTCGCAGCATTCGCACACCTTCGATGCTAAACGCCAGCGAACCGACCGCCAGGGAGCCGGCCGCTCTCCACCCCGACTCGGTGAAGATGGGGTGGTTGGGTGTACATGTGAGAGTGGTGCCATCGTCATACTCCAGGGTGACGAGGTTGGTGGCCCGGCGCGCGGCCACGGCCTCCACGGTTCCGATGCCCGTCGCGTTTCTCACGAACATACCGGGCTGAATCTGCTCGATAGGAACTTCGCCCGCAGGTGTTGCAATAGGAGTGCCCGGGATAAAGCACTCGTCGACGATCACCAGATCGAAGGCGTCCAGATCGCAGGCCCGCTTGTAGACGGACTGGATGCCGGCGACGATCACCGGCTCGTCGGTGTCGCGGCGCCGGAGCCCAGCCGAATAGACACCGAAACGCACGTCGGGACAGACGACGCGGAGCTTGTCGACCGCCTGTTCGAGCAGCTCTTTGACGTGTGCCAAGACCAACACGCGGCCGCCCCAACGCCCGACGGCGTCCCTGCAGATCGTGGCCAGCACCGGCGTCTTGCCGCCGGCGGTGGGGATGACAACGCACGGGTTGTCATCGTGCCCGCGGAGGTAATCGTAGACGGCGTCG
>JARKPC010000199.1 GCA_029975435.1 Propionivibrio sp.
CACCCCTATGGTGTCCCTCGACGGGATACGCGACTACCTACGGCGTCACGCCGATCTAGAGCAATTGGAGAGGTCCGAGCTGCAGCCCCTACTGATCGACGTCAACCGTGCTGGATCGACTGCCAGCGCGTTCAGGAGCCCGGTCAAGTCCAGTGGAGTGGTGTAGCGGTTCCTTCGTCTAGGCGGTGAGGGCGAGGGGTTCGGTCACCTCCTCAACGGCGTTGGTGATGGTGCTGAGTCGGCATCGTGCGAGGACGTCGAGGCCGAGGTAGCGGCGCCCTTCTGCCCACTCATCGGTCTGCTCGGCCAAGACAGCGCCGACGAGGCGGATGATCGCTTCCCGGTTGGGGAAGATCCCGACCGCGTCGGTGCGGCGGCGGATCTCACGGTTCAGGCGTTCGGCGGGGTTGTTCGACCAGATCTGGGTCCACACGTCCTTGGGGAAGCCGGTGAACGCGAGCACGTCTGCCCGGGCGGCTTCGAGGTGCTCTGCAACCTCGGGTAGCTTCTCGGCGGTGTAGTCGAGCAGACGGTCGAACTGCGCCTGGACCGACTTTTTGTCGGGTTGGTCATAGACCGAATGGAGCATCGCTTTGACCGCGGGCCACATGCTCTTCGGGGTCACGGACATCAGGTTCGCGGCGTAGTGGGTTCGGCAGCGCTGCCAGGACGCGCCAGGCAGGTTCGCCGCGATCGCCTCCACCAGCCCGGCGTGGGCATCGCTGGTGACCAGTCGGACCCCCGCAAGGCCGCGGGCCACCAGATCGGCGAAGAACGTGTTCCACGCCGGTTTGGTCTCGGAGGTGACGACCTGCAGGCCCAGGACCTCGCGGTGTCCGTCGCCGTTGACGCCGGTGGCGACGAGGACCACGGCGTTGATCACGCGTCCGCCTTCGCGGACCTTCATCGTCAACGCGTCAGCTGCAACAAACGTGAACGGCCCGGCCTCGCCCAGGGGGCGGTGCCGGAACTGCGCTACGTGTTCGTCGAGGTCGGCGGCCATGCGTGAGACCTGTGACTTCGACAGGCCGTCGATGCCCAGGGTCTTGACGAGTTTGTCCATCCGACGAGTACTGACGCCGGCGAGGTAGCAGTCAGCGATCACCGTGATCAGGGCCGCTTCGGCTCGTTTGCGGCGCTCCAGCAGCCACTCGGGAAAGTAGCTGCCGGAGCGCAGCTTCGGGACGGCCACGTCGATGGTGCCGACGCGGGTGTCCAGCGGGCGGTGGCGGTAGCCGTTGCGCTGCGCGACCCGCTCGGTTGAGGGCTGTCCCCATTCGGCGCCGCACACGGCGTCGGCATCGGCCGAGAGGAGGGCGTTGATCATGTTCTGCAGCAGCTGGCGCATCATGTCCGGAGAGGCTTCGGTCAGCAGGTTGCCCAGCACGCGGGCGGGGTCAAAGAAAGTCAAAGACGCCAGCTTGTCGTGATATGCCTCGAGCCGGTTCCGCTTTGCCCGCTCGCCTAAATCGTTGTCATGCAAAATCGCATCAAGCTCCTCGGTGAGCCCATCAAGGAATAGCGGATCGATAAGGCGATGGATATTTTCGGGTGACGTGTAGTGCATTCCACCCGAGCGTCGAGTCTCCGGGTTAAGAGTGGATTCAAAGACCCCGCCGAACACTGTTGGCGAAATTTCCGACCAATTTGTTCCGTGGCTGACCTCGTTTAGTAGCACATCAACGATCTCGTCAGTGAAGTTTGGAATCTCAACGACGTCCTCGAACAAACCGCCATTGACGTACGGAAATACCTTGAGTTCATCGGCCGCGTACGGATCCCGATCTTTCGGCTCCGAACGGAGGTAGGCGAATAGGTCGCGTAGCGCTGTGCGCACCTGGCGGGCCGGGAGCCCATCAAGATAGTGATAGAAGGCGTCTTTCGGGAATAAACCAGCGTCTTCAGCAAAGAGGCAGAATACTAACCGCACGCACAGCACGTTGAGTGAGTGACGGCTCTCTTCAGATTCGGGATCAACATACTGCTCACGCAGCATGTCGTAGATCTTCCCAATCAGGTTGCCGGCATCGAGCGAGACCTGCTCCTCGCGCACTCGTCGGGCGCGCTGTGGATCAATAAGGAAGTCGAGAAGGTAGAGCTGCTCAGGAAGTTCAGAGAGCGTAAACTCCACATAGTTTTCGCTGGGGCGTGTCTTGTTTAGATCGTGGATTCTAAACGTGGCGAAATCAGAAACGATAATCGTGTCAGGTCGCTGCATGTTCGGAAGCGAATCCGCGTAGCGCTTGGCCTGCTCAAACGGAGTAACCATCACGCCTTGTCGTAACTCAGGCTTGTCCAGATCCACACCGATCGACTTCTGCTCGATCATCGTCTTAGCATCAGGAATCACGACGTCGATATAACCGCGCTCGGCGGTGTTGGTTTCGAACCGGACGTTCGTCGTCACATCGTGCATGCCAACGACATCGCGTAGAAGCTCGAGCCAGAACGAGTGGGTGTCACCTTTCTCGTATCCACGGCCTGCCCACTTCTGAGCAAACTCTTTCGCACGCTGGGTACGCGCCCGCTCTTGAACGATGAAATCTTCTGCCATGCCCGCTTCCTTGCTCATCCTGCACGCTATCGCGCGGATGCCGTCAGGTTATCCTACCCCTCCGACAAAATGGCGACTGGCAATACTCCGACAATCTGAAGCGTCCCGTGGATGATTCGGCAATTGCCCGCCCGATCAGCTCAAGCGTAAAATGTCCCCATGGCAGAATTTGCAGGTCAGTCTCTTGGTGTCCTCACGATCGTATTTTGCGTTGCCAGCAT
>JARKPC010000205.1 GCA_029975435.1 Propionivibrio sp.
CGGCGATCCCTTGCGGAACCGATCTGCGGCAGATGCGCATGGATGTCGATGCTACGCGTATCAATGATCCGGTGCTGGCACAGGAGGTCGGTGATTTCGTACACGATTGCTACGCCCCCTCGCGCGCCAAGCTGTTCATGAACCGGCCAACGCTCTCCGACGAACAAATGAACGACGTGACCTGGATCGGTTCGAGCTACTTCCAGAACACGTCCGGCTTCTACGACATCTACCACTCGGGCACGCCGCGCACGGCCTGGCCCTACGACACCGCGCGCGACACCGGCTTGGCTCAGGTGGACAGTGGCGGAGGCTACCCGACCTGCCAGCAATGGTGGTCTGACAGCAGCAGCGGGCTGCGCACACGCTTGCTGGCCCAGGTCGATTCCGATCTTCTGACGCGCATTGGCCGTTGGGCAGGGTTTCTGTCTCAGGACGAGGTCAACGACTCGGTGATCCGGGCGGTAGTCTCACCCAGGCAGCAGAAGATGAACCAAGGTGCTGTCTATACCGACTACGGCGGCCAGATCGAGAAGACGCTGCCCAACATCGTGACCCGCGGTGCCGGCGACCTCGGAATGACCGTCGGCTCACTGGGATTTTTCCCGGCCATGGATGTGGTTCGTCAGGCACTGCCGATGGTGTTGTCGTTGCTCAAGATGGCGCTCGTCATTTGCATTCCGCTGGTGCTGCTCTTCGGCACCTATGAGCTGAAGGCCCTGGTTGCGGTGAGCTGCGTGGAGTTCGCGCTGTTCTTCGTGGACTTCTGGTTCCAGCTCGCGCGCTGGCTCGACAGCACGATCCTTGATGCGCTCTACGGATGGGGGTTCGGCGCGAGCCGGCCGCACTCGAATTTCGATCCATTAGTCGGCCTGAACAACTCCTTCGAGGACATGCTGTTGAACTTCGTCATGGCGACAATGTTCATCGTGCTGCCCGCTTTCTGGTGCGGGGCTCTTGGTTGGGTTGGTGTCCGTGCCGGGACGGCGATCCAAGGGTTGGCTGCAGGAACGAAGGATGCCCAAGCCGCTGGGAGCAAGGGAGCCGGCACCGCCATGAAGGCTGTAAAGTAGCGCAATTCAATCGTGTTCGTCTTCTGGATCATGCGGATCGATCCGATGCCCGTCAAAGGTGTACAGACCATATCCAGCCGGGCCATGTCGCCATTCGTTCTGGGTCGCTTCGTCGCTAGCCCAGTCAACATTTCGTCCAGCCCGGGCTGCTGCCAGGGCAAGCGTGAGTAGCAGCGCCAGCCAGAAAGCTGTGTAGAGCAACAGACCGAGAGCAATGAGCTTGACGACTAGCAGCACCGCTTTGGCAACGCCAGGGGCAAAGCCCTGCGCCATTAGCCAGCCATTCGCGCGCCGATCGAGGCGCATGCAGATCCGCCATATTCGGCCCAAGATCCGGCCTGCGTTTTCCGCGAAAGTGGTCTGTGCAGAGGTCTTCATAGTGGCTACCTCATAGTCATCCGTGAATTTTCATAGAGCGCCTATTCAGCCCCCATGTCTCCCCCAAAACTCCGCGGGAGTAACAACGGGGTATTGGCCTGCCAGTGCCAGCAAGTCCTTGTCGCCGGTAACCAGATAATCGGCCCTCGCAGCCAGCAACGTGAGAAGCACGGGCTGGTCGTCGGGATCGCGCAGATTCGCATCCTGCTCGCCTTCCGGTTCGACGATATCCGCCAGGAACATAAAGCTGTCCGCCAAGTCACGGATTTCCGCGTGCGTCATCTGAACCTTGGACAGGCGCGGCAGCACCCTGACCATCTCGTCCAGGATGTATCGCGACAGCACGACGTCCAGGCCGCCCTGGCGCCAAGCGGTAACGATGCGCCCCGGCACACTGCCGGGATAGGCCAGCCCCGACACCAGCACGTTGGTATCGAGCACGATACGCAACCCCGGCATCAGCGCTGCTTCCGCTCAGCCGCCACCGCAGCGTCGATCTCGGCCATACCTTCCTCGACCGGCACCTCGGCATACGCCTCGGCAACCCGGCCGCTTAGGGCATCGAAACGGTCGCGCATGCGTCGGATGCGGGCGAACAACTCGGCATCCACGAGGGCCGCGACTGGCTTGCCATCCTTGTTGATGACGATACTGTCGTTGCGATATTGCACCTGATTGAGCATCTCGCCCAGGTTCTGCCGAAAGTTCACGGCATTGACTTCAGTGATCATTGCTGGCCTCTTACCATATCGATTAATATGGTCATTATGGTAAAAATTAAACATGGTGTCCAGCCTTCCTGTCTTCGGAGGGCCCATTGTGGGTTCGGTACAGGTTGCCTTCCAGCCTAAATCCGATTGGGCCAATGCCGCATTGGTTGTGGCTCTGACGGCATCGATGCCCTATACAAAAAGGCTTCCGTAAAGACAAAAGGGCTGGAATGGGGCAAGGGAACGGGGCCAAGGGGAAAGGCCCTACCCGAAAAGGCTAAAGGCTCCCCTGATCAGTCCACCTCCGAGGGATTGCCATGCTCTCGCTGTTCCAACGTAAACGGGTACCGCCAACCACCGGCGCGCCGCTCATCCCCGTAGTAGAGATACACAAAGGACTGATGCAACCGGAGTCTGCGGCGTCGCTGCTGGCGACGCCGCGCCGGCAAAAGTTGCTGGAACACATTTGGCAACGCACCTCGCTGTCACGCAAGCAGTTCTCCGCACTCTACCTCGCACCCCTGGAACGATACGCCGAGCTCGTCCAGCAATTCCCGGCCTCGGAATCGCATCATCATGCCTATCCGGGAGGCATGCTGGACCATGGGTTGGAGATCGTCGTCTACGCGCTCAAACTTCGGCAGCTACATCTACTCCCTGCGGGAGTCTCCCCCGAAACTCAAGCAGCACAGGCCGAAGCCTGGACTGCCGGTGCAGCTTACGCCGCCTTACTCCATGACATCGGCAAACTCTCCGTGGATCTGCATGTTGAGTATCCGGATGGCACGGTCTGGCATCCCTGGCATGGCCCCCTGCAGCGCCCCTATCGCTTTCGCTATCGCCAAGAGCGCGAATACCGGTTACACAGCGCTGCCACCGGACTCCTGTACACCCGAATCCTTGATCGAACGATTTTGGACTGGCTCAGCGTCAATCCCGATTTGTGGAGAGCCCTGATGTATGTACTTTCTGGCCAGTACGAACATTCCGGGATACTTGGCGATCTCGTTAGACAAGCCGACCAGGCCTCAGTAGCTCAGGAGCTTGGCGGGAATCCCAGCAAGGCCCTGACTGCTCCGCGACATGCCTTGCAACGCAAACTGTTGGATGGTTTGCGCTACCTGCTCAAGGAAGAGTTCAAGCTGAACCAGCCTCAGGCATCGGATGGCTGGCTGACCCAGGACGCGCTCTGGTTAGTCAGCAAGACCGTCTCCGACAAACTCCGCGCACACCTGCTCTCGCAAGGCATCGACGGTATTCCATCCAATAACACAGCAGTTTTCAACGTGCTTCAGGATCACGGCATCGCCCTGGCAACGCCAGATGGCAAAGCCATCTGGAAGGCCTCGGTGACGAGCGATACAGGCTGGTCACACAGCTTTACTTTCCTAAAACTCTCGCCCGCGCTGATCTGGGAATCTTGCGAACTGCCTACGCCGTATGCGGGAACGATACGCGTCGAAGAAGACACGCTTTCGGCGTCGTCCAATACCATTGAGGACGGGCAAAACTCACCCGCCGCAAGCTCCCAGCAAGATGCGCCATCCTCTCCAGCAATAGCTGTGTCCAAGCCAAAATCCGACACGGTCGCTAAGCCCGCTGCGACGGACGGTATCGATGCGCTGTTCGCGATTCTGGGGACAACTGACGCTGCTTCGCTGCCACTCGACGTGGAACTGCAGAATCAGGAGCCCCCCAAAGCAGGCCTTGCGACAGTTTCCTTAGCGGTGGCCGTAGGTGCCAGCGCCGCGACTAGTAGCGATGCCAACGAAGTCTCGGGCGAGCACTTCATGAACTGGCTACGACATGGACTCCAAAGCCGCAAGCTCATCCTCAATGATGCCAAGGCGCTCATTCATACCGTGAGCGACACGGTGTTCCTGGTGAGCCCCGGCGTATTTCAGCGCTACGCCCAGGAGCATCCGCAAGTCGCGATCCTTGCCAAGCAGAAAGAAGTCTCTGACTGGCAATGGATACAAAAGCGCTTCGAGAAGCTAGAAGTCCACCGTAAGCAATCCAACGGTCTGAACATCTGGAACTATGAAGTAAAGGGGCCGCGCAAATCAAGGCGGCTGCACGGCTACCTGCTTTCACACGCAGGCCTTTTGTTCAATGAAACTCCTCCGAATAACCCGTATCTAGTCGCTCCTGAGGGAGTCCAATTCTGTCCAGATTAGGCAATGCCCCACACCCTCCGAGCCACAACTATCAAGACTTGTTGCTCAGCGCTTCATCAACAAACATCAGTGTTTTAAGGAAATCATCGGCATCCTGGTAGTGCATGTGTTCGGAACGCTGAAGTTCTGGATGGGCGCCACACACTTCCTCACGAAAACCCAGCCACGGGTGCAGACGGAAATGAGCCTGCATGTGTTGGCGTACAACCTGCGCCGGATCATCAGCTTGTACGGCACCGAAGGAGAAATGAGCGCGCTGCGGGGGGCAGCAGCTTGATGTAGCACGGCCCAATCTATCGACCGCCATATCTCTTGCGGTGTCGCGCAGATGCTGTTCAAGTCCTTTCGGCGGGGAAAACTGCAGCGTCCATGTCAATCGTTCTAGCCGCGCATGTTTGCTTTTATACCGATTGCGTTTCCACACAGCCTCGGTCTAAAGTTCGAGTTCATCGAGCAGCGAACCGGTCATTGACCACCATCAGCAACTGAACGGCAGGTAGGCGCGAATCCGGCCACGCGGAACGCCGGGAGATCGAAGACTCTTCGCGACGGACTCAACTCGCTGCTCTGCGATCAGCAGAGTGACCGACCGGCTTCCCTAATTGTCCGCTAATCCGGTGAGCGTCACGATGGCTAGCCGCCTACCGCTGAAAAATCTGGAGTGTGATAACCGCCAGAACCACGTAGCGTCCGAGCTTCGCGATCAAGACAATCGGCAGAAAGCTGCGAAGCGGTTCGCGCATGATGCCGGCGACCACGGTCAGCGGATCGCCAATAATGGGAACCCAACTCAGGAGAAGCGACCACCGACCATACCGATGGTAACCGCGTTGTGCGTTCTCCAGCTTTTCTCTGCTGACAGGAAACCATCGCTTGTCACGCCAGCGCTCAATGTAACGTCCGAGGAACCAATTGACCACCGAGCCGAGTACGTTTCCCGCAGTTGTGACGGCAATCAATACCCATGGTGGATGCTCGCCGTACGCCAGCAATCCGACGAGTACCGCCTCCGATTGCAAAGGCAATAGGGTGGCCGCGCCGAACGCCACGAAAAACAGGCCAAGATACGCGGACAGGAGCATTGCCTCAGTGCGAATGCCGGTGGTGGATGTCAGGAAAATGTGGATGCTTGTGCATCAGCACCCGGTGTTTGTGCCAGTGTTCATGCGGCTCACTGGTTTCCGATTCAGCGCTGTGCACATGCTGGTGGTGCTCGTCATGGACATGCGGATGGGTATGTTCGAGCGGATCATGCCGGTGCACGTGCTCATGATGCTCGGTCAGGTGCAGCCAGACGCCCCAGCCCATCAGCCCGGTCGCCAGCCAGAACGCCAGTGAGGTTGATTCGCCAAGTAAGGTCAGCGATAAGGCCGCGCCGATGAACGGCGCGGTGGAGAAGTATGCTCCGGTACGGGCCGTGCCCAATCCGCGTAGGGCGAGGACAAAGAAAACGAGACTGAAGCCATAACCGGCGACACCGACCGACATGGTGACCAGCGTCGTTCCGACGCCGGGCAGCATTGCCCCCAGCGATAGCGCCAGGCCGGTATTGACCGCACCGGCGATCACGCCTTTAGTGGCGGCAATGAAAAACGCATCCGAGGCCGAAACCTTGCGCGTCAGGTTGTTATCGATCGCCCAGCACAGACAGGCCAAGGCGACGGCAAGTGGGCCGAACCAGCTTGAGCTGCTGCCTTCGTCGGTTGGCCAGGACAGTACGACGCCCCCGGCCACGATCACCGCCATGCCCAGCACGATGCGCCGGTCGGCGTTTTCCTTGAAGACGACCCAGGCGATGCCGGCGGTCAAAACGGCCTCCAGATTGAGCAAGAGCGAGGCCGTCGAACCGCTGGTCTGCGTCAGACCGAACATCAGGGCCACCGGGCCGAGCATGCCGCCAAAGAAAATGGCGCCGAGCAGCCACGGCCATTCGGCGCGGGTGAGTTCAGAGGATTTCCAGCCCCGGTCACGAATCAATCGGACTGACGCGAGGCCGAGTCCGCTGCCCAGATAGAGCAGTCCGGCCAGCAGCAGCGGCGAGACATCGCCGATCAGCAATTTGGCCAACGGGGTACTGGCGCCGAACAAGGCCGCCGCCAGCAAGGCATGAATGACGCTTCGGTCCATCAGAAGAAATACCCGCGAGAGGATTTGAAATATTGGAAATGCCTCCTCGCGCTAAGCACGGGGAGGACAAGACGACTAGATAACGCGTTCGATCTTCTCGTATTCGCCACTCGTCTTCAAGGTGATTGTCACTTCGGTGCCGGAACGATTGCGCCAGAACCAGCCGTGTTTTCCGTCAAAAGCAGCCTGTAAAGTGCCCTTGTTCGACGTTTCATTCCGGCCCTTGCCATAGCCGTGATAGAACCCTTTGGGGGCGTTGACCGGATCGCCATGGGCGTCGAAATTGACCGGGCCGCCGACCGCCGTCCACTCGAAATTCACGCGGCTATCCTCGCGCATGGCGAGTTTGATTTCCGCCCCCTGATCGGGTTTCAGCGTGACAGTCATCGTATGCTCGTTGGCCGGTGCGGGTTGCGCGAGTTTCTTCTCAATGGGCAACACGGCGGGCGTCGGTTGGACGCTCGCCACTACCGCGCTTTTTTCATTTTTGGCTTCGGCGGCGAGAGACTGCTTGATCTCGCCCATTTGGGTCAGTCCCAGCATCCGGCCGATTCCGGTCGGATCGATCCCGTATTCAGCTGGAAGAACCGTGGTAATCAGCAGGCCGGTGGCGACAATCAGGGCGACTGCCGTCGAACGAAGGAGTTTACGCGCGCTCGGCAGTTCGGCACGTGTCGGGAAGTCGGTGTTGTACATGTTCAATACTCCGTAGCAATCAGGAAACAAAGAGGCCGGTGAGTTGATATGCTTACGTCCTCGCGGCCGGGAAGGCATCGAACAACGCTATACGAAAGCGGCCTCTCGTCGTTTGAGCGAAATAGCCGATAATTCGTCCCAAAGTCAATTCTCGCGGAGCGGGCTATGAGCGATTGCTGTTCTTCCTCTAGTTGCGATAGTAACTATCCGAAAAAGCAGCGCTGTCCTGGCAATGGGAAGGAGTATTCGGAAGTATCGGCGCGAACCATCGCCCATCACATCAAGGATGCTTGGGCTTGGCAATCAAGCGGTCATCGCTATTTCTTCTGCGACGATCCTGACTGCGAGATTGTCTATTTCAGCGATAACGGTTCGACGATACTCAAGTCGCAGCTGCGAACGCACGTCGGCTTGAAGGAACTCACTGACAACAGCCTCCTGTGCTATTGCTTTGGCGTCACGAAGGCAGATTTTTCTGCCAATCCAGCGACGAGGGACTTTGTTATTGCCCAAACCAAAGCCGGATTGTGCTCTTGCGATACCAGCAATCCATCAGGACGTTGTTGTCTCAAGGACTTTCCGAGGTCTGACAGCTGAACTTCCGCTTCAGGTCGGATCCGGCTGTAGCCTAAATCGCCAAACGGTCACCTGCTGTTGATTGATGAAGCCGCCAAGGGACTGGATGATGTCGCGGACGGCCGCGTCAGTGATGCGCGAAGAACGCTCGAATCAATCAGGCAACGGCGTCGAGTGGCGTAGGCACGTTCGGCACCGTCATGGCAAAACGTATTGCCGTAAAGCTCACGGCGATGTTTGGAAGTGAGTGCAGCGCATTCCGCGAATCATAGCCAACCAGACTTCCTCGACCACGCAGGATCTAAAGCGTGGCCGCAAAAACGAGATCGACCACCTTAACGGCTGCATCGTCCGCAAGGGTGAGGAACTCAGCGTTCCCGTCCGCGTCAACCAGACGTTACAAACGTTTGTGAAAATACTGGAATCACGATCGTCATGAGCCTGCGCGCCCGGTTGAAAGACCGTCTTGTCGAATGGAGCAAGGACGCCCGTCCGCCCTCGCTGACGGCGCTCGACCTGTTCCGCTACGTCGGTCCCGGACTGCTTGTCACGGTCGGCTTCATCGACCCCGGAAACTGGGCAGCCAACATCTCCAGCGGAGCGCAGTTCGGCAGCGTCCTGCTGTGGGTCATCACGTTATCGACCCTGATGCTGATCGTGCTGCAGCACAACGCGGCGCACCTCGGCATTGTCACCGGACTGTGCATTTCCGAAGCGGCCACCCGCTATCTGCCGGTACGCAGCGCCCGCCTGTTGATCGGTTCGGCGGTACTGGCCGCCATTTCGACAGCAGTGGCCGAAATTCTGGGTGCAGCCATCGCCCTCAACATGCTCTTCAGTGTTCCCATCAAGATCGCCGCCGTGGGCGTCATGATATTCACCGGCGTCTTCCTCTACACCAACAGCTACAGGCGCATCGAGACGATCATCATCGGCTTCGTATCCATCATCGGCATTTCGTTCATATACGAGCTTTACCTGATTCCGGTGGATTGGGGCGTCACCGTCAAGCACTGGCTTGTCCCGACCTTTCCGGACGGCTCGATCGTCCTGATCATGAGCCTGCTGGGCGCCGTTGTCATGCCGCACAACCTGTTCCTGCATTCGGAAATCATCCAGAGCCGACAATGGAACCTGGAAAACGAAGCGGTCATAAATCGTCAGCTCAAGTACGAATTTCTGGACACCCTCGTATCCATGGGCATCGGCTGGGCCATCAACAGCGCCATGATCATTGTGGCCGCCTACACCTTTTTTACTGCCGGGATCGAAGTCGTCGAACTCTCGCAGGCTTCGGTCCTGCTCGAACCCATCCTCGGCAAGGGCGCAGCACTGGTGTTCGCCGTTGCCTTGCTGTGCGCCGGGATCGCCTCGTCGATTACGGCGGGCATTGCCGGCGGAAGCATCTTTGCCGGCTTGTTCGGCGAGCCTTACGACATCGACGACAAGCATTCACGTCTGGGGGTCAGCCTCGTCCTCCTTGTTTCGCTCGCCGTCATCCTCCTGATCGAAGATACGCTGCAGGGGCTGGTGCTATCGCAAGTGATCCTCTCCATGCAGTTGCCATTCACCATCTACCTGCAGGTCCGCCTCACCTCCTCGGCGGAAGTGATGGGAACCCACGCCAACCCGCCCGGAACCCGCTGGCTGCTGACCTTCTTCGGCGCGATCATCACGGCACTCAACGTGTATCTACTCTTCGATCTGGCCAAAGGCATGTTGTCTTGACCTGGGAATGGTGACC
>JARKPC010000212.1 GCA_029975435.1 Propionivibrio sp.
CAGCGGCCGACGCGGACGAAGGGCAGGTTCGGGCGGCCCTTGACGCGCCAGGTGGCCAGCGTTGCCGGTTGAATCTTGAGTAGGTGTGCCGCTTCGTCCTCGGTGAGGAGAACGGGGTCCGCTACCGTGGGGGTGCGGCGAACTTGGTGGGTGCCCATCTGTCTGCGCTGCCTTTCATCGTGTGACGCCGATCAGCGTCGATGAAGGTCAGCCTACAGAGGGCGTTCGGATGGATAGCGCTAAACGTCCGGAAGCTGTTGCAGCTTGCGTTTCAGGGTATCTATGGCGATGGATGTTTCCCTGTTTTTGGAGAGATCGGAGTATTCCAGGCGATCATTGACGATATCCCTGAAGATGATGCCTTCAAATTCATCGTCATACGCACCATCCAAATACGCAATCACAGCGGCGTACTCACTGCTGCCGGCTTCTTTAACCACGGCCATGAGCGCTCGGGTCAACCGATTAACCGCACCCCGCTTGCGCCCCTGGCGATAAGGAACCATTTCTGCCCTGGCAGCGCGCGCCTTGCGTTCCAGGGTGGCAATCTGCGCTTCTGCTTGCTTGATGACTGACGAATCCGGCGCAGTGGCAGCAAAGCTGGCCATGAGCAGGAAACGCTCGGCGGTGCCGACCTGCTGTGCGGCGTAGTGCCAGTGCCAGCGTTCCCATCCGGCGATGTCACCACGCAGTTCGACGATCTCGTCCTCGTCGTCGTGGCCGACGCCGGCCTGCACCATTTCCTGCTCGATGCCAGCGGCGATCTCGCAATAGGCTTCTGCCGCGATGCGTGCCTCGTGCATGGCCATGATCGCGTAGATCTGTGCGTCGGTCAGGGTGGGTGACGTGGCGGGAATGAAGGTCGTCCAGAGGCTGCGGGCGGCCTGGGCATAGCTATCGTAGCGTTCGACGTGCTGGTGGATGGCAGGGTTGGATCGGGCGATGCCGGTGCAGGCTTTGATTGCCCAGTCCGGACAGTCGGTGGCAAGGGGCTCGAGGAGGTGACGCCCATCTTTCAGCACGTCATCGAGGCGGTCGATCTCGAGGCTGATCTGCGGCCACAGCCAGCAGTGCTGGTGCTGGATGCGTAGGTCGTTGAGATCGTCGGTCAGTGCGTTGAACGGGCCGGCGGCAGGCACGGCAGTCTCTGACCCATCGTCTGGGCCATCGGTCTGTTCATCGGATGCCGGTGGTGTCGCCATGCGTTCTCGTTGTTGTGCCTGCGAATCGTGCGAATGCCGCGAAACGCCTTGTACCGTGAGGCTTTGCGCCTGTGCGCAGCGGTGCGAAACGTGCGCATGGCTCACGGATTCGCATCGGTCGCAATCGATGCGCAAGCCGGAAATCTAGTCGCCGAGTCTGCTTTCGCGGAATTCGCAGGTTTCGCATGGGTCATTTTACGGGAGGGGTCCTTCCTGGCCAAAATCCGATACGGGGGGCGGGAGCGCGGCATTGCGCTACCGTCAGGGCGCAAACCGAGGTTTGCAGGGTTTGTGGTTTGCACTCCGGCCAAGGGTGTGCGTTGAATCCACCCCCTTGAAACCGGAAAACGGTCACCCCTATTTCAGCCAGTGCTGGCAAGGGTTTCTGGCGATTTCAGGGCCGAAAAATGGCAAATCGGCCACCGTGATATTTGGCCGAAGAAAAGGGCCTGCGGTGAACGCAGACCCTTGGGCGGTTTGCAGTCAGGCGATGCGGTAAGTGCGCTGTCCGTTCGTATCCTTCTTGGTAACCACCTCGTAACCGAGGCGCTTCCTGACCATGCCGGAGATTGCACCGCGAACGGTGTGGGTCTGCCACCCGGTGCGGGCCATCAACTGGGCAATGGTTGCACCGCCAGGATGTCGCATTGCGTCAATGATTGCGGCCAGCTTGGTGCCGGAGCGGATGGTGGGTGCGGTGGCCTCGCGTTTCGTGAGGGCATCGGGGGAGTCCATTTGCTGGACACCCTTCGGAACGGGGCGAAGTTTGCCGACGGCGGCGTAGCCGGTATCGGTGAGCCGGTGGCCGCCTTCAGATTCTGTGATGAGCCCTCGGACGAGCAGGCCCTCGATGACCTTGGTGCGGGCGCCACCGCGCAAGGTGGACGGCAGGGGTTCGATATTGCGGTCCGGTCGGCTCGCGGCAGCCTTTAGGACGGCGGTCTGGGTGTCGGTAAGTTTGGCTTGGACAGTCATGGTGATCTCCGGTGATTGGTGGGCGTCGTCATTCATCGCCGCCGAAAATCGCCAGCAACTTGTCCAGCCCAGCCTCCACCCGCCCGAGATCGCCGACGTGGCCCCAATGGATGGCATCGGGGTCGTGACCGAAGTGGTCGTCGGCGAGTTGCTGCAGCCGCTCCAACTTGGCGTGAATGGCGGCGGTGCGAGCGAGGTAGGCATCGAGGGCGGTTGGCTTGGCGTTCATCGTGGGCTCCAGGTGGTGATTGACGACGCCACCATGAACGCGCTGTTCGATCAGGAAGCCAAGCTAATTCACTGAAATTAATAGAATAGATTGATGTGCGGGCAAGCCGATCAAGGATTTCGCCAGCATCAAAAATAGATTATATGCAAAAACACGATTACGACAAGTTGACAAACATAATCGCCGCACCTATGATGCCAAACATCATGATCGTCGTAATCGAGTTTTTTCAAAATGAAGCTTGGTGACATTGCAGATGTCCGAATGGGGTATCCGTTCCGGTCGCGCCTTGAGCACGATCCGGCGGGGGATGTTGTGGTGATTCAGATGAAGGACATCGACGACACCAACCTCCTGCACATCGAGAACGCAATCAAAGTATCGCTGCCGGAAGGTAAGGGGCATCACCTGATCCACGAGGGAGATTTGGTTTTTCGCTCTCGCGGGCGCAGCAATTCAGTCGCGCTGGTTGCGGCAGATATTGGCGAGGCGGTACTGGCGGCGCCGATGCTGCTGCTCCGCCCGCACAGCGTCCTGCCAGCCTATCTGCATTGGTTCATTAACTTCCCGGCGACGCAAGCAGGCCTGGCCGCACTCGCGGAAGGTACTTCCGTGCGGATGATCAGCATAGATGCGATCAAGGATCTGGATGTGCCGTTGCCCAGCATGGCTCGGCAACGCAGGATTGTGGAGATGGCATCCCTTGCGCAGCGAGAACAATTGCTGATGGCGGACATTGCCGCACAGCGGAAACGACTGACCGAAGGGGTTTTGATGCGGTACGCAAAGAATACCCGGTGAAAACCGGGTGGGTTGGCGGCAGGGGTGGTGACACACCTCTGCCGCCGGTTTCATAAGCAGTGGCACTACCTACGAAAGGAAGCTCATTATGGCAATTCAGATCGGCAAACACAACTTTGATGGGCCGCATAGCAATACCGGCGCTATCCACGCCAAGTCTGGCGTGTATGTGATTCTCGGCAAGACCGGCGGCACCCAGTGGTCCGTGGTCGATGTCGGCGAATCGGCAAGCGTGCGGGAACGCCTCGACAATCATGACCGCCAGCCTTGCTGGCAGCGTCGCGGGCATCGCGAGTTGGCGGCGGCGGTGCTTTACGTACCTGAACAGCAGCGGATGTTGGTCGAGCGCGAACTTCGTGCCAGCTTCAATCCGCCCTGCGGCGATCGGTAATACCCACCCGGGGCTTCGGCCCCGGGCACCAACAAGATCAAGGAAAACACGATGACCGACCAGATTACACAACAAGACGTCAACAGCACCGCCTGGGCTGCCTGCGATACCTTCCGGGGCGTTGTCGACCCGGCCCAGTACAAGGACTACATCCTGGTAATGTTGTTCCTCAAGTACATCAGCGACCTCTGGGCCGATCACTATGCCGAGTACCAGCGTGAGTACGGCGACAACGAGGAACGCATCCGCCGCAAGCTGGAGCGCGAGCGCTTCCTGCTCCCCTATGTCGAATTCAAGGATGAGGCGGGCAATATCACCGCTCGCTTCCTCGCCGACTTCAATGCCATTTACGACCGGCGCAAGGAAGCCAATCTCGGCGAACTGATCAACATTGTGCTCGACCACATCGAGGAGGCCAACAAGGCCAAGCTCGAAGGTGTGTTCCGCAACATCGACTTCAATTCAGAAGCCAATCTCGGCAAGACAAAGGATCGCAACCGTCGCTTGGAGAATCTGCTCAACGACTTCGCCAAGCTCGACCTGCGTCCGTCACGCGTCTCCGAGGACGTGATCGGCAACACCTACATCTACCTGATCGAGCGCTTTGCTTCCGATGCCGGCAAGAAGGCGGGCGAGTTCTACACGCCCAAGCAGGTCTCCCGCCTCCTGGCGCAACTGGCCGCGCCGAAATCCGGCGACCGTATCTGCGACCCGACCTGCGGCTCCGGCGGTCTGCTGATCGAGGCCGCCGCACTGGTGGAGCAGGCCGGCAGCCGCGACTTCGCCCTCTTCGGCCAGGAGGTCAATGGCAGTACCTGGGCGCTGGCGCGCATGAACATGTTCCTGCATGGCAAGGACTCTGCCCGCATCGAATGGGGCGACACCCTCAACAGCCCGGCGCTGGTCGAGAACGACCGCCTGATGCGCTTCAACGTCGTCGTCGCCAACCCACCCTTCAGCCTCGACAAATGGGGCGGCAAGGAAGTCGAGGCTGACCGCTACAGCCGCTTCTGGCGCGGCATGCCGCCCAAGTCCAAGGGCGATTACGCCTTCATCTCCCACATGGTCGAGGTTGCTTTGCCGCAGGAAGGGCGCGTCGCCGTCGTCGTGCCCCATGGCGTGCTGTTCCGGGGCGGTGCAGAGGGCCGCATCCGCCGCTCGATGATCGAGGAAAACCTGCTCGATGCCGTCATCGGCCTGCCCGGCAACCTCTTCCCCACCACTTCGATCCCGGTCGCTATCCTGGTCTTCGACCGGGCGCGGGAAAAAGGTGGCGCCCGTGAGGCCTGCAAGGATGTGCTGTTCATCGACGCCAGCCGCGAATACCAATCCGGCAAGAACCAGAACGCCCTGCTTGAAGATCACATGGCCAAAATTCTCGGCACCTTCCAGGCGCGCCAGGCCGTCGACAAGTATGCCTACGTGGCAACGCTGGCCGAAATCGCCGAGAACGACTTCAACCTCAACATCCCCCGCTACGTCGACACCTTCGAGGAGGAACAGGAAATCGACGTCGCCGCCGTCGAGCAGGAAATCGAGCGACTGGAAGGCGAACTGGCCGAGGTTCGGGCCAAGATGAAGCAATACCTGAAGGAGTTGGGAGTATGACTTCCGGCGAACTCATCCTCTATACCGCCGAAGACGGCAGCGTCGCCGTCCAACTGCGCGCCGAGGGCGGCACCGTCTGGCTGACGCAGGCCGAGATTGCCAGCCTGTTCGACACCTCGCCGCAGAACATTACCCAGCACACCAAGGCAATTTATGCCGAGGGCGAACTGACCGAGGGGGCAACTTGTAAGGAACTCTTACAAGTTCGCCAGGAGGGCGGACGGGCAGTCAATCGCTCCCTCAAGCACTACAACCTCGACATGATCCTGGCCGTGGGCTACCGGGTGCGCTCGCTGCGGGGCACGCAATTCCGGCAATGGGCCACCACCCATCTGCGGGAGTATCTGGTCAAGGGGTTTGTCCTTGACGATGCCCGCCTCAAGGAACCCGGCGGCTGGGACTACTTCGACGAGTTGCTGGCCCGCATCCGGGACATCCGTGCCTCGGAGAAGCGCTTTTACCAGAAGATTCGCGACATCTATGCCACCGCCGCAGACTACGACAGCAAGTCAGAAGCGGCCCAACTGTTCTTCAAGAAGGTGCAGAACAAGATGCTTTGGGCGGTGACCGGCCACACCGCTGCCGAGATCGTGGTCGAGCGTTCCGACCCGGCGCTACCCAACATGGGGCTGACCACCTGGCAAGGCGGTCGGGTGCGCAAACAGGACGTCACCATCGCCAAGAACTACCTCAACCACGAGGAGATCGAGGCCCTCGACCGCATTGTCGTCATGTACCTCGACTACGCCGAGGATCAGGCCGCGCGCCGCAAGACCGTCACCATGCAGGAATGGGCGGACAAGCTGGACGCGTTCCTTTCCTTCAATGAACGCGACGTGCTGACACACGCCGGCAAGCTTCGGGCCGATGTGGCCGAGCGACTGGCGCTGGAGCGATATGAGTCCTTCGATGCGGCGCGGCGAGAAACGGCCAGACTGGCGGCTGACGCGGAGGATGTCGCGGCGCTGGAGCAGGTGGAGCGCAAGCTGGAGGACAAGGGGCGGGGGAAGAAGAAATGACGGCGCCACTAAACACCGTCGAACTCGGCCAGGTTTGCACCAAGATCGGGGTCGGCCTTGCTATGGCGGTTACGCCGTTCATGACTGAATTCGGCGTAAAGCTGATTCGAAATCAGAACATCCGGCCCAATAAGTTCGATGCCTCATCAGTTGTTTATCTTGATCCTGAATTTGCTGCAACACAGAGGAACAAGACTGTTCGGGAGAACGACGTGGTAATCGTTCGGACGGGCGCGAATATCGGCGATGCATGCGTCGTACCCAAATCCTTCGATGGCTCTCAAAGCTTCACAACACTACTGGCTCGTCCGAATAAAGAGCTACTTAATCCACACTTTTTGGCGCAATTCGTTAACTCAGATTTTGGTCGCTCAGAAGTCGAGCGATTGATGGCGGGTGGCGGTAAGGGAAATCTAAATTCAGGAGAACTAGAGCGCCTTCGCATCACCTTGCTTCCAATTAAAGATCAGGGACAAGTTGTAGATGTTTTGTTGTGTTGGGACTCTGCTATTGAGGTGGCCGAGCGTCTGATCGTGGCAAAGAAAGCACAGGCACGGGCAATCTCATACCAGCTGTTCAAGAAAAAGCCCCACTGGATGCCCTGTCGACTGAACGACTGCTTACGCGAGGTCAAAATATTTCCTGGCACAGGAGATTACGTAGTCGGCTCTGTTGGCAAGAGTGGAATCAAACCGCGAAGTGAGGTGTACTCAAAACAGCTGTCTGATAACCACGAACGAAATATTCTCGTTAAGCCAGAGTGGTTGTGCTTTGGTCTCGCCAATGACTCCATCGCCTTCGGCGTCAATTTCACTAACGTGACCTACTGTGTCAGTCCAGCCTATAAAACTTTTGAGATTCAGAATGCCGATCCTGGTTTTATTGATGGCTACCTCTCGGTATTCAATGCGCGCTTGAGCCAGCGCTACTTGATTACCTCCGCAAGGCAAGGTAAGGCCATTGATTTTGGCGGGCTACTAAGCGACCACTGCTACTTCCCAGAAATTCAGGAACAGCGGCGAATTTCAGACGCATTGAAGATCATGCAATATGAAATCGCGACCCTTGGAGAATACCTGCAATCGCTCAAAATCCAGAAACGTGGCCTGATCCAAAAACTCCTCACCGGCCAGTGGCGGGTGAAAGTACCGGAAACGGAGGCCGCGTGATGGATGCCTTCCACTTCGATGAAACCTACCTGTCGCAGATTCCGGCACTGCAAGTGCTGGTCAATCTCGGCTTCGAATACTTGACGCCTAACGAGGCACTGGCTGCACGTGGCGGAAAGGCTGGCAACGTGCTGCTGGAGGAAATTCTGCGCGGAGCTTTAAAAGCGCAGAACCGCATCCAGCATAAGGGCGCGACCTGGCTGTTTTCCGAGGAAAATCTCCAGAGCGCCATCCAGCGGCTGAAGAACGTTAAGTACGACGGCCTTCTGAAAACCAACGAGGCCGTCTATGACCTGCTGACCCTGGGCGTGGCGCTTGAGCAGTCCATTGAGGGCGACGTGAAGAGCTTCACGCTCAACTACGTGGACTGGCGCAACCCGGCCAACAACGTTTATCACGTCACCGCCGAATTTTCCGTCGAGCGCACGCGCAGCTACGACACGGCGCGGCCCGACATCGTTCTGTTCGTGAATGGCATCCCCTTCGCCGTGATCGAGTGCAAGTCACCGAAGATGGAAGTCGAGCAGGCCATCTCGCAGATGATCCGCAACCAGCGCGATGAGTACATTCCGCGCTTGTTCACCTATGCGCAGATGGTGTTGGGCGTGAACAAGAACGACGCCCGCTATGCCACCACTGGTACGCCGGCCAAGTTCTGGTCCAAGTGGAAGGAGGATGTTGCCGATGCGGTACTCCAGCCCTTGCTGGAAAAACCGCTGCCGGAGCGCGTGAAGGCTTCGCTGTTCGATATCGCCTTCCAGGAACTGGGCGTACGCGAGGACCCGGCACCCTACGTGGTCGGTCGGCAGGTCACGGAGCAGGATCGGGCACTTTATGCTTTGTGCCGCCCGGAACGGCTGCTTGATCTGGCCTGGCAATACACGGTGTTCGATGGCGGCGTGCGCAAGATTGCGCGCTACCAACAGTTCTTTGCCATTCGGGAGATTGTCGCCCGGGTGAAACAGATCGACGAAACCGGAAAACGGCGGGGCGGCATCGTCTGGCACACCCAGGGTTCCGGCAAGTCGCTGACAATGGTGATGCTCGCCCGCGCTCTGGCGCTGGACCCGGAGATCAAGAATCCGCGCATCGTGCTGGTGACGGACCGGGTGGATCTGGACAAACAGCTCGGCAACACCTTCGCCGCCTGCGGCCTCTCGCCCGACCGCGCCGAGAGCGGCCGACACCTCGTGGAGCTGGTAGCCGACCACAAGGCACATATCGTCACCACCTTGGTGCACAAGTTCGACAAGGCGCTCAGTTTCAAGAAATTCACTGACGACTCGCCTGATATCTTCGTGCTGGTGGATGAGACCCAGCGCACCCAGTTGGGCGGCTATTCGGCGCGGATGCGGCAGATGTTCTCGCGCGCCTGCTACATCGGCTTCACCGGCACGCCGCTGCTCACCCGCGAGAAGAGCGATGTGTCGAAGTTCGGCGGCATCATCCATACCTATGCCATCGACCAGGCTGTGGCCGACGGCGCTATCGTGCCCTTGCTTTACGAGGGGCGAATGGTGGAGCTGGAACAGAACCAGAGTGCCATCGACGTCTGGTTCGAGCGGCACACCAAGGGGCTGACCGACCAACAGAAGGCTGACCTGAAGAAGAAATACGCCCGCGCGGAAATGCTCAACAAGGCCGAACAGGTCATCTACATGCGTGCCTTCGACATCAACGAGCACTATAAGCAGAACTGGCAGGGCACCGGCTTCAAGGCGCAGCTGGTCGCACCCAACAAGGCATCGGCCCTGCGCTACAAGGCATTTCTCGATGAGTTGGGTGAAGTCAGCAGCGAGGTCATCATCTCGCCGCCGGATGAGCGCGAGGGCTTCGATGAGGTCGATGCCGAGGAATCAACCGACGAGGTCGTGGCGTTCTGGCAGCGCATGATGAAGCGCTACGGTTCCGAGGAGGAATACAACAAACAGATCGTAAACGCCTTCAAATTTGGCGATGAACCGGAAATCCTGATTGTGGTCGATAAGCTGTTGACCGGTTTCGATGCCCCCCGCAACACGGTGCTGTATCTGACCCGCCGCCTCAAGGATCACACCCTGCTCCAGGCCATCGCTCGCGTGAATCGCCTCTACGAAGATGACACCGGTGCCAAGGCCAAGGAATTCGGCTTCATCATCGACTATGTCGGTGTACTCGGCGAACTGGACGAGGCGCTGACCACGTACAGCGCACTGGATGGCTATGACGAGTCAGATCTGCACGGCGCGCTGAGTTCTATCCACGAGGAAATCAAGCAACTGCCGCAGCGGCATTCGGACCTGTGGGATATCTTCAAGACGGTCAAGAATCGACAGGACGAAGAAGCGTTCGAGGCGCTTCTTGCCGATGAAAAGTTGCGGGGCGATTTCTACGACCGCTTGTCTGTTTTTGCCAAGACCCTCGCCGTCGCCATGTCGAGCGAGCAGTTCATCGAGCTGACGTCGGCGCAACGTATTCAGTCCTACAAGAACGATCTCAAGCGCTTCGTGAATCTCAAGGCGGCGGTGAAGCTGCGTTATTCGGAGTCCATCGACTATCGCGACTTCGAACCCAAGATCAAGAAGCTGCTCGACACCCATATCACGGCCAACGAGGTGGTTCGCCTCAATGCCCCGGTGAACATCTTCGACGAGCAAGCCTTCCAGAAGGTTGTCGAGGAGCAAGGGGCTGGCAAGGGCGCGGGTGCCAAGGCGGACATGATCGCCCACGCGACGAAACGGGCAATTACCGAACGGCTGGCGCAAGACCCGGCGTTCTATGAGAAGTTTTCCAAGCTGATCCAGCAGGCCATCGACGATTACCGGGCCAAGCGCATTACCGACCTGGAGTACCTGCAGCGCGTCACCGACATCAAGGACTCGGTGGTGCAGCGGAAATCCGATGATCTGCCGGCGGCGATTGCCGGCGACGAGGACGCGACGGCGGTCTATGGCTTGCTTCAACCGTTTGTTGCGGCTCACGTTGCCGATGCGGCGCAGGCCAGGCAAATTGCCGCCGAGACAGCCAAATCCGTGTGGGGCGTATTCCTGAGCAACCGTAAGGTTGGCTACTGGGACGACTTGGATGCCCAGCGGCGCACGATGAACGAAATCGATGACTACCTCTATGACGAGGTGAAAGGGCGGCAAGGCATTGAACTGACCACGGCAGAAATGGACGAGATCATCGAAAAAACGATGCACTTGGCACGTCACCGGATGGCGGGATGAAAACCGTGGTCGGAATGATCGAATACGGTCGCGAGACCATACGCTACGAAGTGCGATTCCTGCCTACTCGTCAGACGCTGGGTATCGAGGTGCACCCCGATCAGCGCGTTGTGATCCGGGCACCGATGGGTTGCACGGAAGAAGTGATCGCAGAGCGGGTACGCAAGCGTGCTCCTTGGATCAGTCGACAGATTGCCGACTTTCAACGTTACAGCCCACGCACGCCGCAGCGCCAGTATGTAAGCGGTGAGACGCATCTTTACCTGGGGCGGCACTACCGATTAAAAGTCGGTGCTGGCGAGACGGCATCAGTTCGGATGACGCGTGGCCAGCTATCCGTGACGATGCCCGGCATTCCAGATCCGGAGGGAGTCAAGACGATGCTGCACCGCTGGTATCTCGATCACGCCAGGCAGGTGTTCAGCGAGGTGATCGATCAGTGCCTCACCAAGTTCAAAGGGTATCAACGCCCACGTCTGCTCGTCCGGACAATGCAATCACGGTGGGGGAGTCTCTCGAAGACCGGCAGCATGACGCTGAATGCCAATCTCGTCCGGGCACCACGCGCCTGCATTGAATATGTCGTGGCCCACGAGCTGTGCCATCTGCGGCATCGAGATCATGACGCCAGTTTTTTCAAGTTGCTTGGGCGGGTGATGCCGGATTGGGAGCAGCGGAAGCAGCGGCTGGAATCTGCCTTGCTGTGAGTCTTGCCTGAAATGTCGGATATCGATGCCCTGGTCTTGACCCTTCGGACCGAGAACGCCCGCCTGATTTCGCTGCTGGAATCCCACGGCATTGAATGGCGTCTGCCGCCCGCAGCACCAATTCCAGAGCCCGAACCATCACGGCTTTCCACCGCCGAAAAAGTAGCGCTATTTCGCCGACTGTTTCGAGGTCGAACCGATGTTTATCCCGTCCGATGGGAGAGCAAAGCCACCGGCAAGACTGGCTACTCGCCGGCCTGTGCCAATGAATGGCGTGCCGGGGTCTGCGAAAAGCCCCGCATCAAGTGCGGCGACTGTGGCAAGCGCCTGTTGATACCGTTGTCGGACTCGGTGATCTATGACCACCTGGCAGGCGAGCACACGGTCGGGGTGTATCCCTTGCTGGAGGACGACAGCTGCTACTTCCTGGCAGTCGATTTCGACGAGGCCGAGTGGCGTGACGATGCGCGGGCATTCATTCAGTCCTGCAAAGAACTGGGTGTGCCGGCAGCCCTGGAAATTTCCCGGTCGGGCAAGGGTGCACACGCCTGGATGTTTTTTGCCGGTAAGATTTCGGCCCGCGATGCCCGTCGCCTTGGCACCGCCATCATCAGCCATACCTGCGCCCGCACCCGGCAACTGAAACTAGAGTCCTATGACCGTCTGTTCCCCAACCAGGATTCTTTGCCCAAAGGTGGCTTCGGCAATTTGATTGCGCTGCCTTTGCAGAAATATCCGCGTGAGAACGGGTGCAGCGTATTCGTCGATGCCGATCTGCGTCCTTACTCGGATCAGTGGGGATTCCTGTCCGGCATTCGGCCGATGACAGCACAGGATGTTGAGCCTACCATCTTCAGGGCGACGGGCCATGCCCATCCACTCGATGTGACATTCATCGACGACGAGGACTTGAAGGAGCCCTGGAAGCGATCAGCCGAGAAGAAGCTGGCCGGTCCGATGCCGAAGTCGCTGACAGTCACGCTGGCCAACCTCGTCTATTTCGAGAAAGCGCAGCTACCGCAGGCACTGGCCAATCGGCTGATCCGCTTGGCCGCGTTCCAGAATCCGGAGTTCTACAAGAAACAAGCGATGCGCTTCTCGGTATGGGACGAGCCGCGCGTAATCGGCTGCGCCGAGAACTACCCCAATCACATCGCACTTCCGCGTGGCTGCCTTGATGCTGCGCGGGATCTGCTGCGTGACAACGGGATTGCCTGCGATTTGATTGATGAACAGTACACCGGTGTTGCTTTGGATGTCGGTTTTGCCGGCACTCTTCGGCCGGATCAGGAGGCGGCCGTGACCGCCATGCTCAAGCATGAGGCCGGCGTGCTCTGCGCTCCGACAGCCTTTGGCAAGACGGTGACGGCAGCGGCGATGATCGCTCGACGGGGTGTCAACACGTTGGTACTGGTGCATCGTACCGAACTCTTGAAGCAGTGGCAGGAGCGCCTGCAATCCTTCCTGGGTGTAGGCAAGGGAGTGGTCGGCACCATTGGCGGCGGCAAGGCCAAGCCGACCGGCAAGATCGATATAGCCGTGATGCAGTCGTTGTCACGACAGGGCGAAATCAATCCTGTCGTCGAGAACTACGGCCACGTCATCATCGACGAGTGCCACCATATTGGCGCCGCCTCATTCGACGCGATTCTGAAAGTGGTCAAGGCGAAGTACGTGCTGGGCCTGACGGCAACTCCAATTCGCCGTGATGGTCAGCAGCCGATCATCTTCATGCAATGCGGGCCGATCCGTTACACGGCGGCCAAGCCGGCCAGCGCGCCACACGATCTGATCGTGGAGCCGCGATCCATCTTCACGCGGATCGATTTGCCACCGGAGGCCGGAATCCAGGATGTTTTCAGGCATCTTGCAATCGATCAGGCACGGACTGACGCCATTGCCGTCGAAGTCCAGGATGCCTATCAGCAGGGCCGCAAGGTTCTCGTTCTGACTGAGCGCACGGAGCACCTCGACGCAATTCTGGCCGCCGTGGATGGACAAGTGCCTACCCCATTTGTGCTGCACGGCCGGATGTCGAAGAAGCAACGGGCAACAATGATCGCTGAACTCAACGGACTGCTGCCCGAGGCGCCGCGCATTCTGCTCGCGACCGGGAAGTTGGTCGGAGAGGGTTTCGACCATCCCGCCCTCGACACGTTGGTACTGGCGATGCCGATCTCGTGGAAGGGAACCCTCCAGCAATACGCTGGCCGCCTCCACCGTGAGCACGCTACGAAGACCGATGTGCGGATCATTGATTTCGTTGATACCGGCCACCCGGCACTGCTGCGGATGTGGGACAAACGGCAACGCGGCTACCGGGCAATGGGCTACCGGGTTGTGGAACACCTGCAGGGTGCCGCAGACTTGCTCACTTGCAGCAATAGCGCATAGTTCGATTGCAAAACAGGGGATCGAACTGCTGGCCGCCGAAATTCGAACACTGGCGCAATGCAGATGTGCCCCGCAGAATCAAGATTGCACAAGTTCTCACGAACCCGCAGCGTTACTCATTGGCCCCAATAGCGCGTTTTTCTGCTGTAAACTGCCCGCCACCAGGAATACAAAGGCCTGCAGCGATGCAGGCCTTTTTCAATTGCAGTCCTGGGACATGCCGGACAGCCCTTCGCCAAAACGTGGAGAGTGCTGAAAGCATTCGGTTGTCAGCAATAAAGGTTCTTTTTCTATAAGCGGTAGCGGATTGTGTTTCGAGTAGTGACAAAGCGCAGGGACCATCGCGGAACATGGGTGGTAGAGATTGGCCCATGGTTGAAAACGCAGCAGGATGCTCAGGAATGGGCCAGCGCTATCCAGGAACTCGGTTACATCGCCAGAGTGGAGAGCCTTCACGGGAATGTATCAGACTATTCCTGACGTCCAGCCCCACCACGAAACGGAAGCAGAAGGCGCCACAGGTTCTATTTGCTCAATCGCCCGAACAACTCGGACACCTCGATGGTGACCGACACGTCGGCGCCGCTGCCGACCAGCTTTTTCCTTCCGAAGTGCATTTCCCACTCGGCTTCGTTGAGTTCAACCTCGACAATCTCCGGCTTGCGGGACTCGACCTGCCGTCTCCGCTCCTTGCCTCCTGGCAGGTCGCCATCGTCCTGGCGCCGGTCCTTGCCAGATCTTCTTTCATAGTCGTGAGACACGATTCCTCTCCCTTCGCCACCGCTTTCGCCAACCCGGACCCTTTCGTTCAAGTATAGCCAGACGATGCGATGTCGAGGGTATTTGTTGCGTGACGGCTTTCATTGCACAGAAACGCTCGATGTTCTAGTCTGAAAGAGTCACATGGGTCCAGGCGAAATGAGGCATCCATCCTTCTCGAGAGCATTCGACCGGCGCAAGTGCCCTGACCGGCGAAAAACGGACGGTTCGGCACCGCTGGGAATAATGGAACGCAGGTTTCAGGCGGAAAGGCGTGGCATCGAATTGATGGAGTTCGATGTCGACGAATACATTTCGCTCGGAACGGCCCGAAAATCGGGACTCGTCAGTCGCCGATAAGCCAGCCGTCAGCGGTGAATCACCACCAGCAGCGCCTTGGCCTCCACCTTGCCGGAGTTGCGGATGCTGTGATTGCAGTCGGCAGGATAACGCGCAGTCGCGCCCGTCTTCAGCTTCTTCTTTTCGCCATTGACTTCCAGATCCATCGCCCCCTGCAACACGGTAAGGTGTTCGGTTGCACCCGGATCGTGTGGGTTTGAGGCCAGGATGCCGTTCGGCGCCAACATCAGTTCGTACCACTCGAACTTGCCCGCCAGTTCCATCGGCCCCAGGATGCGCAACACGTAGCCTGCGTGATCGCCCGGCAGGGTCGGCTGCTCGTGAGCCTCGAGCACGCGAATCGATTCGACCGGACGGGTTTCCGGGGTGAGCAACTCGCCGATGCTGACACCGAGCGCATTGGCCAGGCGCCAGGCAACGGCAATGGTCGGATTGGCCTTCTCGCGCTCGATCTGCGAGAGCATCGATTTCGACACACCCGCCGTACGCGACAGATCCTCCAATGTCAAATTGCGCTCGAGCCTCATCTTCTGGAGAGTCGCGCCGACTTCGGGAGGAGTTGGCGGGATGTTTGGAGTTTTCATGGAAAGTTTCAAAATTGGCTTGCGAAGTTCACTGGCGATGTTTATTATCCGTTATATTGAAAACTTGTTCTGTATATTGAAATTTTATCAACTCACTGAACCACCATGCTAGCAGAGCGCGGCATGTTCGGCCAGACGACGGGAATAACGATGACACAAACCAGAATTCAGGAAAACTTCTACACCGGCCTGCAGAAGAATCTCGACGAATTGCGCGAGCAAGGACTGTACAAGCAGGAACGCATACTGGCCTCGCGTCAGGGCAGTACCGTGGTATGCGATGACGGCCGCCAGCTGATCAACCTGTGCGCCAACAACTACCTCGGCCTGTCCGGCGACGAATCGCTGGTCAAGGCGGCGATGGCCGCGACGGAACAGTACGGTTACGGACTCTCGTCGGTACGCTTCATTTGCGGCACGCAGACAGTGCACAAGCAACTCGAGAAGGCGATCGCCGAGTTTCTCGGCATGGAAGACGCGATTCTCTATGCCGCGGCATTCGATGCCAACGGAGGCGTATTCGAGCCGCTCTTCGACGAATCCGACGCGATCATCTCCGACGCGTTGAATCACGCTTCGATCATCGACGGCATCCGCCTGTGCAAGGCGGAACGCTACCGCTACGCGCACAACGACATGGCTGATCTCGAAACGCAACTGCAGGAGGCCGCCGGCAAGCGGCACAAGATCATCGTCACCGACGGCGCATTTTCGATGGACGGCACGATTGCCCAGCTCGACAGAATCTGCGATCTGGCCGAGCGCTACGGCGCGCTGGTAATGATCGACGATTCCCACGCCACCGGCTTCATGGGCGCCACGGGGCGCGGCACGCACGAGCACCACGGTGTGATGGGCCGAGTCGACATCATCACCGGCACGCTCGGCAAGGCGCTCGGCGGCGCAATGGGCGGATTCACCGCAGCGCGCCGGGAAGTCATCGACATGCTGCGCCAGAAGTCGCGCCCCTACCTGTTTTCCAACAGCCTGGCGCCGACCATCGTCGGCACTTCGTTGGAGGTATTGAAGCGCCTCTCCTCCTCGACCGAACTGCGCGACCGGCTACACGCCAACACGGCGTATTTTCGCAAGGCGATCAGCGAACTTGGCTTCACCATCAAGCCGGGCACGCATCCCGTCGTGCCGGTGATGCTGTTCGACGCTCCTCTGGCCCAAAAATTCGCCCGCCGCCTCTATGAACTGGGCGTACTGGCCACCGGCTTCTTCTACCCGGTGGTACCGATGGGGCAGGCACGCGTACGCGTGCAGCTCTCGGCAGCGCACAGCCGCGAACAACTCGACGCGGCGCTGGCCGCCTTCGCCCAGGCCGGGCGCGAACTCGGCCTGCTGAACAAATAAGAGGAGAAAAGCAATGGAACGGATACTGGTCATCGGCGCCAACGGACAGATCGGCAGCGAACTCGTCGAAGCGCTGGCCGAAATACACGGGGAAGAAAACGTCATCGCCGGCGACATCGGACCGCGCAGCGTCGCCGGAGCGCATCGCTACGAAACGCTCGACGTGCTCGACAGCACACGCCTGAAGCAAGTGATCGAGAACAACGGGATCACCCAGGTCTACCAGCTCGCCGCCCTGCTCTCGGTAACCGGCGAACAGGCGCCGCTGCGCGCCTGGACATTGAACATGAACGGCCTGCTGAACATTCTCGAAATCGCCCGCGAACGAACCGCGGAGGGCAAACCTCTGCGCGTATTCTGGCCCTCGTCGATCGCCGCCTTCGGCCCGCATACCCCCGCCGTGGAAACCCCGCAGCTGACCGTGATGGATCCGACCACGATCTACGGCATCAGCAAGCAGGCGGGCGAGCGGCTGTGCGAGTACTACTTCAGCAAATACGGCGTGGACGTCCGTAGCATCCGCTATCCGGGGATCATCAGCTACAAGTCACCCCCCGGAGGCGGCACCACCGACTACGCCATCGCCATCTTCCACGCGGCCTGCAACGGCGAGACTTACCATTGTTTCCTCGGCCCGGAGAGCACCTTGCCGATGATCTACATGCCCGACGCCATCCGTGCGACCATCGAACTGATGGAAGCCCCGGCGGAACAGATCCATGTCCGGTCGTCCTACAACATCTCTGGAGTGAGCTTCAACCCGCGGCAGCTCGCCGACGCGATACACAAGAGAAAGCCGGAGTTCCACATCGACTACCGGCCGGACCATCGGCAGGCGATCGCCGACAGCTGGCCGCACAGCCTCGACGACACCTATGCCCGCGCCGACTGGGGCTGGAAACCAACCATCGGTTTGCAGCAAATGGTCGACGATATGCTGCTGCATATCGGCAAGACCATCCGGCAGTGCTCTCACGCGGCTTGAATTCCCCCCGCCGGGGTTCAGGAGGTTAAAATTGTCCGGTCAGGTCGTCGCCAAGCGGCCTGACTTTGTTTTGGGCATCGACCACGCAAGGGCGGAAGCATGGAATATCTGAAAATCACCGCGGGACCCTATACATTCAAGGCGCGTCTATTGAAAGAAGAAGCACCGCAGACCTGCGCCGCCTTCACCGCCAGATTGCCTTTCAAGACACGGATCGTGCACGTACGCTGGAGCGGCGAAGCCGTCTGGTCGCCGCTGGGCGACTACGACTTCGGCGTCGGCCCGGAGAATCACACGAGCTATCCCTCGCGCGGCGATATCCTCCTTTATCCGGCCCAACTGAGCGAATCGGAAATCCTGATCGCCTACGGGTCGTGCCGCTTCGCCAGCAAGGTCGGGCAACTGGCCGGAAATCACTTCCTGGTTATCGAAGAGGGGCTGGAACATCTGCCTTCGCTGGGCCGGCAATGTTTGTGGGAAGGCGCTCAGGACATCGTTTTCGAAGCATCCTGAGCCAACTCCACTGCAACGATTTCGGTGGGGCTGCGGATGCAATGATGCCGAAATCACTACAAAACCGAACCACGGAAGTCCGACGGATTGTTTTCAGCATCAATTCCTTGACGGCCGGAAAGGTGGGCTGTAGCATCCCGCGATCGGCCAAGGCCGCCACCAATAAAGGAGAATTCCGTGAAAAAGATTGCATCACTTTTGACGCTCGCCGCCGTTGCGGTGGCCAGCGTTTCCCTCGTTTCCTGCTCCAAGGAAGCCCCCAAAGCGGAAGTCATCAAGATCGGCGTGTTCGAGCCGCTGACCGGCGCCAACGGCGCGGGCGGTGCGGACGAATACGACGGCATCAAGCTGGCCAACAAGCTCTTCCCGGAAGTGCTCGGCAAGAAAGTCCAGCTGATCGCGGTGGACAACAAGTCCGACAAGGTTGAAGCTGCCAACGCCGCAACCGTTCTGGCGCAGAAGGAAAAAGTGAATGCCGTGATCGGCTCCTGGGGCAGCTCGCTGTCGATGGCCGGCGGTCCGATCTTCGCCGAAGCCAAGATTCCCGCCGTCGCCGTTTCCGCGACCAACCCGGCCGTGACCAAGGGCAACGACTACTACTTCCGCGTCTGCTTCCTCGACCCGTTCCAGGGCGTCGTGGGCGCGACCTACGCCTTCAATACGCTGAAGGCCAAGAAAGTGGCGATCATCCGTGAAGTCTCGAACGACTACTCGGTCGGCCTCGCCAAGTTCTTCGCCGACGAGTTCGTCAAGCTGACCGGCGACCAGGGCGCAGTTGTTGCCACGGCCGACTACAATACCGGCGATCAGGATTTCACCGCGCAACTGACCAACATCAAGAAATCGGCGCCGGACGCCATCTTCGCTCCGGGCAACTACACCGAATCGGCTCTGATCATCAAGCAGGCCCGCGCACTGGGCATGAATGTCCAGTTCATCGGCGGCGACACCTGGGATATGGCGGCGTTCCTCGAAGTGGGCGGTGCCGCTGTTGAAGGTGCCGTATTCTCGACGTTCTTCGCCAACGACGTGCCGATCAACAAGACGTCCGAAGCCTTCCTGAAGTCGTTCCGCGAAGAATTCAAGAAAGAGCCGTCGGCAGTTTCCGCACTCGGCTATGATGCCTACCTGGTCATCCTCGATGCCATCAAGCGTGCAAATTCCGCCGAACCGCAGAAGATCCGCGACGCTTTGACCACGACCAAGGACTTCGAAGGTTCCGCCGGCGTCATCACCATCAACGCCGAACGCAACGCTGACAAGGAAGCCGTGTTCAAGACAGTGAAGGACGGCAAGTTCGTCTTCCTGACGACCGTCAAACCGAAGTAAGCAGCAACACCTGCGGGGCGCTCGCCCCGCGCCCTGGCAGTTTCCGAGAATCCGGATGTGCTGTAGCGACCGCTACTGTCACATTCGGATTTTCACATGATTGGAAGCGACGGTTTGCCCGTTCCGCTTCAACCTGCCCAGGTCGTGTCGGCCCGGTATCAGAAGGAACCTCATGGATCTTCAGACTTTTCTTCAACAATTCGTAAACGCGCTGTCCCTGGGCAGCCTGTACGCGTTGATCGCCATCGGCTACACGATGGTGTACGGCATCCTGCGCCTGATCAACTTCGCCCACGGCGATGTCTTCATGATTGGCGGCTACCTGGCCTTCTACGGTGTCAGCATGTTCCTGATGCCGTGGTGGCTGGCAGTGTGCCTGGCCATCGTCGTCACCACGGCATTCGGCGTCGGGCTCGAGCGGGTGGCTTATCGCCCGTTGCGCGATTCACCGCGCATCTCGATCATGATCAGCGCCATCGGCGCATCATTTCTGATCGAAAACTTGGCCATCGTGCTGTTCGATGCGCGACCGAAGGCTTTTCCGGTATCCAGCCTGTTCGCGGCCAATTACGTCATCGGCGGCGTGCACGTCGCCAGTGTCAGCCTGATCATCCCGGTAGTCACCGCTGTCCTCCTGGCGCTCCTGCTGTGGATCGTGCACCGCACCAAGACCGGCATGGCCATGCGCGCCGTATCCACCGACATCGAAGCGGCCCGCCTGATGGCCATCGACGTCAACCGCATCGTGTCGATCACTTTCGCCATCGGCAGCGCCCTGGCGGCAATCGGCGGCATCCTGTGGGCGCTCAAGTATCCGCGCCTCGAACCCCTGATGGGTATCATGCCGGGGCTCAAGTGTTTTATCGCCGCCGTGGTCGGCGGCATCGGCAGCATTGCCGGCGCGGTTCTCGGCGGATTGCTGCTCGGCCTGATCGAGCTGATGACGATCGCCGTGTTGCCCGAACTCACCGGCTACAAGGATGCCTTTGCATTTGTCCTGCTGATCATGGTCCTGCTGGTGAAGCCGACCGGCTTGCTGGGCAAGAACCAGGGGGAGAAGGTCTGATGAATACCCTACAGAAAAAACCCATGAGCCGGGACGCGAAGCTGACGCTTGCCGCCGCGGTTGTCGGCCTGATCCTGCTCTTCATCTTCGACTCGACGTTCGATCGCTTCACCATGCAAATCTTCAAGCTTTGCGCGATCAACATCATTCTGGCGCTGTCGCTCAACCTGATCAACGGTTTCACCGGTCTGTTCAGCCTGGGTCACGCCGGGTTCATGGCCGTGGGCGCCTATACCTGCGCGCTGCTGGCCATGACCCCCGACCAGAAGACGACCAACTTCGTGCTGCAGCCGATCGCCCCCTGGCTGCTCGATCTGCACCTGCCCTTCCTGCCGGCGCTGCTGGTCAGCGGATTGGTTGCCGGGTTCATCGGCTGGTTCCTGGGTGTCGTCGCCCTGCGCCTGCGCGACGACTACCTGGCGATCGCCACGCTGGGCTTCTCGGAAATCATCCGGGTCATCCTGACCAACGCTCAGTCAGTCACCAACGGCTCGCTCGGCTTGAAGGGCCTTCCTCGCTTCACCACGATGTGGTGGGCCTGGGGCTCGGCCGTCGTCATTACCCTGTTCCTCGTGCTGCTGATCAAGTCGAGCTACGGACGCGCGTTCAAGTCGATCCGCGATAACGAGATCGCCGCCGAATCGATGGGCATCGATGTCTTCGGCATGAAGGTACTGTCGTTCACCATCTCCAGTTTCCTGGCGGGGATCGCCGGAGGACTGCTGGCGCATTACCTGACCACCATCGACCCGAAGCAGTTCATCTTCCTCAAGACGTTCGACATCCTGCTCATCGTCGTGCTGGGCGGCGTGGGCTCAATCACTGGCTCGATCGTCGCGGCGATCGTCGTAACCATTTCAATGGAAGCGCTGCGTTTCCTCGACGGTCCGCTGGATCTCGGCTTCATGGTCACCAACGGCATTCCCGGATTGCGCATGGTCTTCTTCTCCGCGCTGCTGATGATTGTCGTCATCTTCCGCCAGCAGGGCCTGATGGGCACTTCCGAGTTCAGCTGGGATTCGCTGTCCCGGATCGGACTGTTACCCAAACGCGGACCCAAATCGGGAAAGGGAGTTGAATAATGAGTTCCCTGCTGCAAACCATCGAGGTCAACAAGCAGTTCGGCGGCCTGTCCGCCGTCACCGCGCTGAACATGGATGTCCAGGCCGGCGAGATTATCGGCCTGATCGGGCCGAACGGTGCCGGCAAGACCACCTCGTTCAACCTCATAACAGGGGTGTACAAGCCGACCACCGGGAAGGTGCTGCTCGACGGAACCGATATCACCGGCATGAAGCCGCATCGCATCACCAGGCTCGGCGTCGCCCGCACCTTCCAGAACATTCGCCTGTTCAAGGATATGAGCGTGCTGGAAAACGTGCTTGTGGCGCAGCACATGCGCATGGGAACCAACGTGCTCGAAGCCACCTTGCGCCTGCCGTCGTACATGAAAAAGGAGCGCCACATCCACGAGCGCGCCCGCGCCCTGCTTGACGAAGTTGGCCTGAGCGCACACGAGGGCAACAAGGCGACCAGCCTGCCGTACGGCAAGCAGCGCCGTCTGGAGATCGCCCGCGCGCTGGCCACGGAGCCGAAACTGCTGTTTCTGGACGAACCTGCCGCCGGCATGAACCCACAGGAATCGGTGGAACTGATGGATTTCATCCTGAAGATCCGCGACCAGTTCAATCTCACCATCGTGCTCATCGAACACCACATGCAGGTGGTCATGGGCGTCTGCAAGCGCATGTACGTACTGGACTACGGAGTGACCATCGCGCACGGCACGCCCGAGGAAATCCAAAACAATCCCAAGGTCATCGAGGCCTATCTGGGGGTGGAATAAATGTTATCGATCAAGAACCTCTCCGTTCATTACGGCGGCATCCACGCACTGCGCGGCATCAGCCTCGACGTTCCCGCCGGAACGATCGTGACCCTGATCGGAGCCAACGGCGCGGGCAAGAGCACCACGCTCAACTCGATCATGGGCCTCGTCAAGGCCGACGGCGGTTCGGTGAGCTGGAATGGCCGGGAAATCCTCGGCACCTCGACCAAAACCATCGTCGAATCCGGCATCGTGCTGGTTCCGGAAGGCCGCCGCGTCTTCCCCAACCTGACTGTCGACGAAAACCTGAGCCTCGGCGCCTACGCACGCACGAACAAGGATGAGGTCGAGGCCGACCGGGAACGCGTCTTCGGCCTCTTTCCTCGCCTCAAGGAACGCCACAAGCAGAAAGCCGGCACCTTCTCGGGCGGCGAACAGCAGATGCTGGCCGTCGGCCGCGCGCTGATGTCCAAGCCGACGGTGATGATGATGGACGAGCCTTCGCTGGGGTTGGCACCGCTCTTCGTCGGCATGATTTTCGACATCATCCGGCAGATCAATGCCGCCGGAGTAACGGTACTGCTCGTCGAACAGAACGCCAAGGCCGCGCTTGAAGTGGCCAATACCGGTTACGTCATGGAAACCGGTTCGATCAGCTTCTCCGGCGCCGGGAAAGAACTGCTGGTCGACGACCGGGTGCGCAAGGCTTATCTCGGCGAAGCCTGACACTCTTGGTATTTCACGTCAGCGTGGGGGCTCGAGAGAGCCGCCCACCACTGTCGACGGAATTTACACAATCCCAAAGCAGTTTCGAGAAAAATAATACATCGTATTGTTTTGTAACGGATTTGCAAAAACGGCTTCGTTTTTGCTTGATCCTGTTCACTCGACGCTTACAAATTGGAACAAAACGTTGCGACAACTCTGTCGCACGATTCGCAGAAGCAATCGTTAAGGCAAGCATGAGTTGCAGTTCTTTGCAGTGAAAGGAACGAACATGTCAGCCACCATCAAGGTCTTCTATGTCGGAGACAAATGCTTCAGGCACGTCATGAGCAGTTACCACGACCATGTCGAACTGCGCGACGAAGACGACGAAACGCTCCTCACCTATAGCGACAACACCAAGGTCTTCGACCAGAACGGCCGCCTTGGCAGCTTCAACATGGAACATGTCGAAGGACAGTTGCACTGGGTGTATTACGAGATGCAGATGGAAACCGGCGTCGTTCTCGGACCCGACCTGACTTCCGCCGAGGTGGAAGTATCGAGGCGATATATCAGCAGGCGGCAATCGAATGATAACGACGATCCGTCGGGTTCCTTGTAGCAGAGAAATATTCCGCACAACCGGCGGCTTTCATCAACCGCCAGAAGGTCAGTTGCGCTGGATGCATTACCAGATGCAGCTGGAAACCGGATTCATTCGTGGCCCCGACCTGACTTCCGCCGAGGCCAAGGTATCGAGTGCACCACCATGACGCTGAAGTTTGGTGGCTCCATCATGCGACAGACGGAGCGTGTCCGGCACAGACCACAGACAATAGCCTGGAAGAAGGGGGTCTCCCAGGCTTCACGGTAGCGATCAGAACCTCTCCTCAACCTTCTTCCACGAAGCGTCTGGGTTGAATTGCTTGATCTGAGCCGCATTCGGGCCGAGATTCTTTTCGTAAATCTGACCGTTGTTGCTGACAATAAATGTCATGACGCCACTTGCTCCGTAATCGGACGGGAAGGCCACCATGGCAAAGCCTGCGATCATGCGGCCATTGATGATATAGCTGTATGCGCCGCCGGGCGCGTCCTTGCCTTGCCTCGTGAGGATACGGAAATAGTAGCCGCGGAAAGCGTCGCCGGGCTTATGCCCCTTCAGGTATGCCTCGCTCTCAGCAACCATTGGACCTAAGGGGCTGGGCTCCTCACCTTTTGCAGCATCTTCCTGCCAGTACAGGCCATCATGCTTTCCTGGTGTGCTGTTGATCTTCTGCGCATACTCAAGTACGCCATCACCATTGCGGTCACGCGAAGCATACTGTTTCTGAGCATCCACGTAGGCGCGCAAGACCATCATGGCGTTGCGCTCATTGCCTCCGATGCGACGGTTAATGAGTTCTTCCTCGCCTAGTTCGCTGGCGTAGCGCCACATGCCATTTTCGCGCACCAGCGGAATCGGCATCGGCCAGGCCTGATTACCGATCACGAGAACGCGGGTATCGGCCCCCTTTTCTTCTAAGACCAGAAAAGACTTGAGCGCAGCATGAATCTTGGCTCGGGTCGCCGAGTTCTCTGCCTTGTCCGGAGAGGAAACCAATGAATAATGCTTCTCGCCAAAGAGTCCAATCATTGCGGCATCATCATCAGCCGCCAGCGCCTCGGTCAGCGCCGCTATTGCTGCTTCCGGCGTGGCAAAAGTTTTCTGCTCGGCCGCCATCACGCAGGCAGTGCCCAGAAACAGTGCGGCAAGCACCCATCGGCGCAGGGCGGCACCCAAGTACCCGGTTTGAAGCAGGTTCGTAGCCATGTTGGCAGTCTTGATATTAGTCATTTCATTTCTCCTTAACGACGCCCACCACGACCGCCACCGCCGCTACGACCACCGCCGCCACTTCGAGCGCCGCTCATTGATCCACGGCTAGACGCACCGCGCGAACTGTCGGCACGGGCGCTCCTGCCAGCCCCAGAGCCGCTGAAGGCACTTCCTCCCGAATCACGCGTGCTTGCTCCGGCACGATTACCGCCCCCCCCGAAATCACGCGAACCCGAACCGCCCCGGTCACTCGTGCCCGCACTCGGTCTCGAGGCCGATCCTGCACCACCGCCGAAGTCACGCGAAGCCGAACCACCCCGGTCACTCGTACCCGCACCCGGCCTCGAAGCTGACCCAGCGCCACCGCCAAAGTCGCGCGAACCGGCCCCGGCCGGCCTGTCACCAACGCGCTGGGTTCTGCCACCTGTCCCGCTACTCACTTGGCCCGGCTTTTTATCAGATTTCCAGGCAGTTCCCTGCCCCGTATTGCCGCCGCGGGTATTGGTGCTGCTTCTGTTGCTGTTGAAGTTTTTGCTGTTATCGATATTTATGTTGTTGTTCCCGCCCTCATAATTGGCACCCCAATGTCCGCCGTTCCATGCAGCGCCTATTGCGGCGCCCCAGACCAGCCCCGTCGCAAGCGCGGCGCCTGGCGGATAGGGGTAGTAATAGACAGGATAAGGTGCAGGGTAATAGGCATAGGGGTAGCCCCCGGAGACCACGATGGTCGACGGATTGTATTGAGGCACGTAGATCACCTCCGGGTTGGCTTGAACAATCTTGATGACTTCTTTTTCAACGATGATTGTTTGCTTGTCATCGGACTTGAGGTTGCCGACACCCTGAACCTGGCGCCGGAAGCGCTGAACGGCTTCGAGTACCCCGTTCTGATCGGCCACTACTGCCTCACCCAAATCAGCCGTCCAATCAAGATCTGCATTCATCTTTTCGATAACGTCCGGGTAGTTCGCCAAGGACTTGACCGAGTCATTCCAGTTGGCGTTGGGCTGCAGCGACTTATCCTGTTTCCGTTTTTCGAGGAAGCGCGCTGCCTGGACGATGTCCAGCGGGAAGGTGGAGGCTGGGAGAATAATGGCGACCAGATCGTCCGGATACAAGGCAATCGGCGCCACCAGCTTGTCCATTTCCGCTGTTGAGGTCACTGGACTATCTGATCCGGTGACCGGCGCCTGCGCTATTGCGTTTGAAGCAGCCATGCAAAACCCGATAATCAGGCTCAGGAAAGCGAATCTCCTTGTGCCAAAAGTACCTGAAGCATACTTATCCATGAGTAACCCCTCAATCCGGATCTAAGGTCAATAACGCTTTGGCAAGGACAAACGTTATAAAAAAACAGGAACCATTCTGCACCTTTGCACAACTAATCACAACGGGATGATTGCTATCCTGAACCCCTTCACTGGGAACGCTGTCAGCGGTATGCCGACATATTTCATTGCGATTCTCAGATACATAACGGGCTCTGGAAGCAGATGACTCTCCAACCGTAAGTTCGTCTTTCCAACGGCAAGTTCCGCGACGGGAGTCTGGCGATGGAGTGGTTCAGGAACCACCGCGAAGCGAAGGTAGTCATCGAGCAGTGGTGTTGCCAGTTCAATAAAATCCAACTGCAAGGGCAACTCCCCCAACTGGAAAGGGTCTACGATCCACATGGCGCAGCCTGTTCGCCAAACACCTTAGCGGCAGCCGCGTCTATACTTGCAATCCGTTATTTGCCTCCGAGGATATGACATGAAGAAAATTATCGTTGCCGTTACCGCTATTGCGCTGGGTGCAGGCGGACTTTACGGCTGTGCCAACATGAGCGAAACCGAACGTACCACAGGCACGGGCGCGGCCATCGGCGCCGTGGCGGGCGGACTGATCGGCGCGGCAACGGCCGGTGGAAACAAGGGAAGGAGCGCAGCTACCGGCGCCGCGATTGGCGCCGCGATTGGCGCGGGTGGTGGTTATCTCTGGTCGCAACGCATGCAGGAACAGAAGACGACGATGGAGCAGGCGACCCAAGGCACGGGCGTCAATGTCACCCAGACGGCGGACAACCAGCTCAAACTGGAGATACCGAGCGACATTTCCTTCGATCCGGGGCGTTACGACATCAAGCCGAACCTGCGACCGATTCTCGATCGTTTTGCCACGACCTTGAACCAGAACCCGGTTACCCGGATAACGATCATTGGCCACACCGACAGCACAGGCTCCGACGCGGTCAACAATCCTCTGTCGGTCAATCGCGCCGCTGCGACGCGAGACTACCTGGTTTCCCGTGGCGTGGCGACGAGCCGCATTGCCATTGACGGGCGTGGTTCCCGCGAACCGCTTGCCGACAACAGCACCACAGCCGGAAGGGCCATGAACCGCCGTGTTGAAATCTTTGTCGCCGAAGCGGCACACTGAAAGATTACCGAAGTACGAGCCCATCGCCCCCATCGACGTCAAGGCCTGGATCACACCCGGGCCTTTTTGTTGCGACAAACCATCGACGCCATGTGGAAATTCGCCCATCCACCGCGAATTGTCTGAAAACATTCATATAAACAGGAACTAACAGACCATTGCCCTGTCTTCTCGTGAAAGAGTCCCGTGTCACAAGCAACACCGGTCCAGGGAGTTTTACTGCATGAAGCTAGTCGCCCGGCTGCACGTGCATTTGCTGACGCTGCTGATTCTCGCGGCAGGGTTGGGGCACGTCCAGGCCACCGAGACATTACGCATCCTCACCTGGCCCGGATATGCCGATCCCGACGTCGTCAGGACGTTCGAACAGCGTCACGGCATCCGCGTGGAAGTTACAACCATCGATTCCGACCTGGATCTCTGGAAAAAGATCAACCAGAGCCAGGGCCGCGATTTCGACGTGTTCGCGGTCAATACCGCTGAACTGCAACGCTATATCCGGCAGGACCTCGTCGTACCCATCGACAGGAAGTCCATTCCCAACCTGGCCCGGCAACTCCCCCGCTTTCGCGACAGTCGTGCCGTCCCGGGCATCGAGCGCGACGGCAAGCTTTACGCCGTTCCCTACACCTATTCCGAGATGGGGCTGATCTACGATCCGCAACAAATCCCGGTACCTCCCGACTCGATTACGGCGTTGTGGAACGAACGCCATCGCGGCAAGGTGATTGCCTATAACGGCGGCACTCACAACTTCTCGCTGGCGGCACAGTCGCTCGGTTATTCCGCACCATTCTCGATCGACGAGAAGCAGTGGCCGGCGGCGGTCGACCGGCTGATCGCCCTGCGGCGCAACGTCGCCCAGTTCTACACCCAGCCCGAGGAGTCCGTGGCACTGTTCATCAAGCGCAAGGCAGCGCTGATGTATGCCAATTTCGGCTCGCAGCAACTCAAACTGCTCAAGGCCGCCGGCATCGACGTCGGCTACGCCCTGCCCCGGGAAGGGGCGCTCGCGTGGCTCGATTGCTGGGTCGTCGCGCGCGGCGCCCGCAATCAGGCGCTGGCCGCCAAGTGGATCAACTACATGCTCGAAGATCAGCCCGGTCAAGTGCTGTTGCAGCGCCAGGGCCTGGCCAACACCACCTCCGAGTCGCCGTTCTTCAAGCCCGACGCCAAGATCGTCTGGCTGGAGGCAGTGGAGAGCGAGGAGCGCCGCAATCTGCTGTGGGGGCGGATCATTTCCGGCGATCGCGCCGGCAAGGTGCTGCAGCCGTGAAATTCCACATAGCCACAAAACTGGCGCTCGTGCTTATCCTCATTGGCATGGCGGCTGCCGCGGTGACCGGCTATTTCGTGTATGGCATCAGCCGCGATCTGCTGGTCGAATCGGCGAAGAACCGGCTGCTGACCTCAACCCAGGAACTGGGAAGGAAACTCCTCTCGGTGCGTCAGGAGACGGTGCGCGACCTGCATACCATCGCCGAGCACCCCCTGGCGCAGGCGGTACTGCTGGGCAACGACGGTCGATCCGGGGAGGAGATGGCGACGTTCTTCCGGCTGATCATGGAGACGCACCCGGCTTACGAACAGATACGCCTGATATCGGCTGACCATCACGGATTGGAACGGATCCGCTTCGACCGCCGGCACCACGTGCTTTACCAGATCTCACCCGACGACCTGCAGGAAAAGGGACATTACGCTTACGTTTCGGAAACGCTGAAACTTCCGGCACGCGAGGCTTACATGTCGCGCATCTCGGGCCGGCAGGAACCCGCCGTCGATGCCGGCTGGGGAAAGCCCTCCATGCATCTGGCCATGCCGGTAGTCTCAGCGCAGGGGAAGGCCATCGGTGTCGTTGTCATTACCTTGGACATCACCCACACGTTCAGCACCCTGGTCGAAGACCTGCCGCGTGAATTCGAGTTGTACCTGGCCAATGGCCGGGGCGACATCCTGATCCATCCTGACCAACAACGCACCTTCGGTTTCGATACCGGTCGCCGCACGCTGATCCAGGAAGAATTTCCGCCCACGCAAACCCTGATTGGCGGCCAGAATGACCGTGCCCTGTTCGAGACCACACGCAACAGTGAGGAAAAACCGATGGTGGCGGCATTCATCAGGCAGGGAATAGAAATCGCCTCCGAAGACGACTGGCTCTACCTTGGGCTCACCCAGCCGCTCGCCGACGTTCTCGCGGAATCGCAGCAACTCCAGCGTTCCATCAGCCAAAGCATGCTGATCCTCCTGCCTGTGTGCCTGTTCGTGGGTATTCTGCTGGCGCGCGTGATCAGCCGCCCGATCAACCAACTGACCGATGCCGCCCACCGCTTTGCCAGCGGAGAAACGATCAACCACCTGCCGTTGAAGCGCAAGGACGAAATAGGCGATCTGGCGCGCAGCTTCCAGCAGATGCAATGGCGGATCTCGGAGCAATTGCTGGCCCTGCACCAGAACAAGATCGAATTGGAACAACTGGTACGGCACGACCCGCTGACCGGGTTGCCCAACCGGCGTCTGCTGCATGAGCGACTGGAACAGGCGATCGCACTGTCGCGCCGCGGCAACACGGGCATTGCGTTGTTGTTTGTCGATCTCGACGATTTCAAGGGCATCAACGACACGCTGGGACACGACGCCGGCGACACCGTGCTGGTCACTGTGGCCCAGCGCCTGCTGGAAAAAGTGCGGGTAACGGACACCGTGGCCCGACTGGGCGGCGACGAATTCGTCGTGCTGCTGGTGGGAACGCCGCATCAGGAAGCCGTTTCGGCCATTGCAACGAGCCTCATCGAAAGCATCTCCGACGACATACCGCTTGAAGGGCAGACTCTCAACGTTCACGCCAGCATCGGGATCAGCCTTTATCCGGAGAACGGTTTCACGGCATCCGAACTCCTGTCCTCGGCCGATCGGGCCATGTATCGCGTCAAGACCGGAGAGCACCCCGGTTTCGCCTTTGCCGGCGAGGCGCCGGCCCAGCCCGCAAGGATCGATGAAATAGCCACCTGAACGCCGTATAATTCACGCACTTTGTTCACAAGCGCCCGTCAGCAAGGCCAGACCAACCGTTCTGGCCTTTGTTGTTTTCACCGGCATGGCCGGGCGGGTCCGTTGGAGTGCCTTGTTTCATGAGCTACACCGCCGAATCCATTTCCGTGCTCAAGGGGCTGGAACCCGTTCGCCATCGCCCCGGCATGTACACGCGCACGGACCACCCGCTGCACATCATCCAGGAGGCCATCGACAACGCCGCCGATGAGGCGCTCGGCGGCTATTGCAAACGCATCGGCGTGACACTGCATGCTGACGGCTCGGTAACCGTCCATGACGACGGGCGCGGCATCCCGGTGGAAATTCACCCGGTCGAGGGCGTGCCGACGGTCGAAGTGGTATTCACCCAGTTGCACGCCGGCGGCAAGTTCAACAAGAACGACGGAACCTCGGCCTACCGCTTTTCCGGCGGCTTGCACGGCGTCGGCGTGTCGGTGACCAACGCGCTGTCGACGCGCCTCGAAGTCGAAGTAGTGCGCGAGGGCGGTCGTCACCGCATCGTTTTCTCCGGCGGCAACGTTGTCGAACCGCTGGAACGCATCGGCGACACCGGCAAGCGCGCCAGCGGCACGCGGCTGCGCATCTGGCCCGACGCGCAGTTCTTCGATTCACCCAATATCCCGCAGGCCGAACTCGAACGCCTGCTGCGCAGCAAGGCCGTGCTGCTTCCCGGCCTGGAGATCTCCCTGTCGATCGAAGGCGGCGAAACGAAGACCTGGTGCTTTGCCAGTGGCATGCAACAGTACCTCGCCGAACAGGTCGACGGCGAACTGGCCGGCCCGATCTTCACCGCGGAAAAATACGCCGCCCCCGGAGACGAAAATTTTCCTGCCGGTTCCGGCGCCGCGTGGGCCATCTGCTGGAGCGCCGAGGGCTCTCTGGCGCGGGAATCCTACGTCAACCTGATTCCCACACCCGCCGGCGGCACGCACGAAACCGGGTTGCGCCAGGCCGCTTTCGACGCCATCAAGAGCTTTGCCGAGCACCACGCGCTGCTGCCCAAGGGCATCAAGCTCGCTGCCGACGACGTCTTCTCGCGTGCCAGCTACGTGCTCGCTGCCCGCGTGCTCGATCCCTCGTTCCAGGGGCAGACCAAGGAACGCCTGAATTCGCGCGATGCCGTGGCGCTCGTTTCGCGCATGGTGCGCGATCCGCTCGAACTGTGGCTCAACGAGCATCCGGACGACGCCCGGAAAATCACCGACCTCGCCATCAAGGCCGCGCAAGCCCGTTCGCGTGCCGGGCAGAAGGTCGAGAAGAAGAAGCAGTCGGGGGTCGCCATCCTGCCCGGCAAACTCTCGGACTGCCAGAGCGAGGACATCAACCGCAACGAGATCTTCCTCGTCGAGGGCGATTCGGCCGGCGGCTCGGCCAAATCCGGCCGCGACAAGGAGGTGCAGGCGATTCTTCCATTGCGCGGCAAGGTGCTCAACACGTGGGAGGTCGAGCCCGGCAGCCTGTTCGCCAACCGCGAGATCCACGACATCGCCGTCGCGCTCGGCATCGACCCGCACCTGCCGGATGCGCCGGATTCGGCCCTCGACAACCTGCGCTACGGCAAGGTCGTGATCATGACCGACGCCGACGTCGACGGCAGCCACATCCGCGTGCTGTTGTGCACGCTGTTCTACCGCCATTTTCCCAAGCTGATCGAGCACGGGCATCTCTACTTCGCCCAGCCGCCGCTGTACCGCCTTGACGTCCCCGCGCAGGGCAAGAAACGCCCACCGCGCAAGCTGTACGCTCTCGATGAAGCCGAACGCGACGCCCTGCTCGACCGCCTGCACATGGAAGGCGTCAAACCCGACGCCGTGGCCATCTCGCGCTTCAAGGGCCTCGGCGAAATGAACCCCGAACAGCTCTGGGAAACCACCATGTCCCCCGACACCCGCCGCCTGATGCGTGTACGCCTGCCGCAGGAAGCCGACGCGCAACCGGTGATGAACATGCTCATGGCCAAGAACGAATCGGCCGGACGGCGCGCGTGGATGGAAGAAAACGGCGCGCTGGTCGGGGCGGAGATCTGAAATGACCCACCGTTACGAAGACACCAACACCCCCGACCTGTTCGCCGACCCGACGACGGGCATCGCCGCGCCTCCCGAGCCGCCCCCGCCGCCGGCAGTGACAATCAGCACTGACGACGACGGCGACAGCATCCTGCTGCACGAGACCGCCGCGCGCGACTACCTCGAATACGCGGTCGCCGTGGTCAAGGGCCGCGCGCTGCCGGACGTGAAGGACGGGCAGAAGCCGGTGCAGCGGCGCGTGCTGTTCGCCATGCACGAACTGGGTCTCGCCGCCGGCGCCAAGCCGGTGAAGTCGGCGCGCGTCGTTGGCGACGTGATCGGTAAATACCACCCGCACGGCGACACCTCGGCCTACGACGCGATGGTGCGCGTCGCACAGCCGTTCTCGCTGCGCTACCCGCTGGTCGACGGGCAGGGCAACTTCGGCTCGCGCGACGGCGACGGGGCCGCGGCGATGCGCTACACCGAAGCGCGGCTGACGCCGATCGCCGAACTCCTGCTCGGCGAACTCGACGAAGGCACTGTCGACTTCCAGCCGAACTACGACGGCTCGTTCGACGAGCCGGCCTATCTCCCGGCCCGCCTGCCCTTCTCGCTGTTGAACGGCGCCTCCGGCATCGCCGTCGGCATGGCCACGGAAATGCCGCCGCACAACCTGCAGGAAGTCGCCAACGCGGCGATCTGCCTGATCCAGAACCCGCAGGCCGACCTCGCCGAGTTGATGACCCACATTCCCGGCCCGGACTACCCCGGCGGCGGGCAGATCATCTCGACGCCGGCGGAAATCGCCGGCGCATACGCCAGCGGCCGCGGCAGCCTGCGCGTGCGCGCCCGCTACGAGTTCGAGGAAATGGCGCGCGGGGCCTGGCAGTTGGTCATCAAGGAACTGCCGCCGGGGGTCTCGTCGGCCAAGGTGCTCTCCGAAATCGGCGCGCTGATGAACCCGCAGCCCAAGCCCGGCAAGAAGACGATCGAGCAGTCGGCGGCGCAGTTGAAGGCGCTGTTTGCTTCGCAGCTGGAGCGCGCGCGGGACGAATCGGGCAAGGACGACGACGTCCGCCTCGTCTTCGAGCCGGTCAGCTCGCGCCAGAGCCGCGACGAGTTCGTCGCGCTGCTGCTCGCGCACACCAGCCTGGAGACCACGGCGCCGATCAACCTCGTCGCCGTCGGCCTCGACGGGCGGCCATGCCAGAAGACGCTCGCCGAGTTGATCGGCGAATGGTGCCGCTTCCGGCTGCAAACGGTGAAACGGCGCAGCGAATTCCGCCTGACCAAGGCCAACGACCGCATCCACATCCTCGAAGGCCGGCACATCGTCTTCCTCAACATCGACGAGGTGATCCGCATTATCCGAGAGTCGGACGAGCCCAAGCCGGCGCTGATCGCGCGCTTTGCCCTCTCCGACCGGCAGGCCGACGACATCCTCGAAATCCGCCTGCGCCAGCTGGCACGCCTCGAAGGCATCAAGATCGAGCAGGAACTCGAAAAGCTGCGCGGCGAAAAGGACGAACTCGAAAAACTGCTCGCCAGCGACACGCTGATGCGCCGGCTGGTCGTCAAGGAGATCAAGGCCGACGCTGGCAAGCACGGTGACGCGCGGCGGACGCTGATCGAAGCGGCATCGATGGCGTCGCGTTCGGAAGTCGCCGCCGTCGCCGACGAACCGGTGACGCTGATCGTCTCCGAGAAGGGCTGGGCACGCGTGCGCCAGGGCCATAACCTCGACCTTTCCGGCGTCGCCTACAAGGACGGCGACGGCCCGGGCGTCAATTGCGAATGCCGCTCCGTCGATTCGCTCGTCATCCTGTCGAACGAAGGCCGCGCCTTCACCGTGCCCATCGCCGCGCTGCCCGACGGCCGTGGCATGGGCGCGCCGCTGCCCTCGTTCGTCGACATGGGCAACAGCAAGATCGCGCACGTGCTGGTCGGCAAACCGGAGGACGAATTCCTGATCGCCAAGACCTCCGGCTACGGCTTCATCTGCACCTACGGCGACCTGCTTTCGCGGCAGAAGGCCGGCAAGGCCTTCCTGACCATGGAGGACGGCGCCGCCATCCTGCCTCCCTGTCGCATCGCCGGCGCGGACCACCTCGCCGCGCTCTCCGACGACGGCCGCCTGCTCGTCTTCCCGCTTGACCAGATGAAGAAGCTCTCCGGCGGCAAGGGCGTGCAGATCATCGGGCTGAAAGGCAAGGAAACACTGAAATCCGCGATTGCCGTTAAAGGCCCGGTAGTGAGCATCAAGGGTACGTTCCGCAACAAGCCGAAGTCGCTGCTTTCGGAAGAAAAGCATCTCGGAATGCGAGCCCGGCGCGGGGCCGTGGCAGGGCTGATCAATCAACCGATTATCGAAAACCTGCCCGATTCATCCCATCCGGATTCCGAATGACCGTGGAACTGGAACGCTTGCTCAGGTCGCAGGGCTTCGGCAGCCGAGCGGAATGCCGGGCATTGATCTGCTCCGGCCGAGTGTTCACAAACGGCGTCGCATGCGACGATCCGTACGCGGAATTCGAGCCGGAGGGATTTCAATTCACGGTCGACGGCGTCCCTTGGAAGTACCGCAAGCACGCCTACATTGCCCTGCACAAGCCGGCCGACTTCGAGTGTTCGCACAAACCCCGATTCCACCCGAGCGTCTATACGTTGCTGCCGCGCCCCCTGGTGACCCGTGGGGTACAGGCCATCGGCCGCCTTGATGAAGATACGACCGGCCTCTTGCTGATGTCGGACGATGGCCAGTTCATCCACCAATGCACTTCGCCAAAGAGACTCGTTCCCAAGGTGTATGAGGTCACCACCAAGCACCCTATCGACGACGCCCAGATCAGCGCCCTGCGCCAGGGCGTCCTGTTGAACGACGAGGCATCGCCCATTGCCGCGGCAGCCTGCGAACGCGTGTCGGATCACCTGCTGCGCCTGACGGTAACCGAGGGTAAGTACCATCAGGTCAAACGCATGGTGGCGGCTGCAAGCAATCGCGTCGTCGCGCTGCATCGCGTGGCAATCGGAGGGTTTGCATTGCCCGCGAACCTGAAGCCGGGCGAATGGATGTGGCTGGAGGAAAAGGACCTTGGCGGGTTGGCGGAGAGAAATCCCGCTGCATAAGGGCTCGCCGGACTCCCGTACCAACTGCGCCTCCGCAATGCGCCTTCGATTGCGGCACTCAGAGGGAAATAACTCAGGAAACCAGGCTCCACGACCCGCGAGTGCGCTCCGATTGGTAAAATACCGGCCTTGGCAACCGCGCCAGCCTCTTCCGGCGCCCTTCCAGCCGGTTTTTTTGACGCCAACGGCATACTCCATCGATCGCACAGGAAACAGAACGTGTCACCCAGTCGTTACCACCCCTCGCTTCGCGTCCTCCATTGGCTGATCGCCGCACTGATCATTGCCGCACTGTTCATGGGCACATTTGTGATGGCCCGTATCCAGAATTCCGACCCATCCAAGCTTTTTGCCCTGCTCAAGCACATGACAGTCGGCGTGCTGGTCCTCGCCCTCACGCTGATGCGCCTGTTCATCCGGCCAAAAACAAGGCGCCCGACCCCCATGTTCTCCGGCATCACGCTCGCCGACCAGGTCGTTCCTTACGTGCACCGCATTTTCGATGTACTGGTGCTGGTGATGATCGGAAGCGGGATCGGCATCGCAGTTCTCTCCGGGCTGCCGGGCGCCATCCTGGACGGCAACGTTTCGCAACTTCCCGCCAGCTTCAGCAATCTGCCCATGCATACGTTGCATGTTTTCGCGGCCAGGGTTCTGGCCGGTATCGTTGCGCTGCATGTTTGCGGCGCGTTTTACCATCATTTCTTCCTCAAGGACGGCCTGCTGTCGCGCATGTCGCTCGTTGCGCGACAATAGAAACTCTCCATGATGCTTGAGTTTGCAGCAGCTGAACCGCAAGCGTCCGCCCTCCATCACCGTTCGGGAGAACACCCATGAGCCTGCGAATAATCATTACCGGCGGCACCTTCGACAAGCGCTACGACGCGATTCGCGGCCAGCTGACCTTCGAGGACACGCACCTGCCGGACATCATCAAGCAGGTGCGTTCGAGCCTCCCGATCGAGCTCGAACTCAACCAGCTGGTGGACAGCCTGGACATGCAGGACGATAACCGCCAGCGCGTACTGAACGCCTGCCGCAGCGCCGGCGAAGAGTACATCGTGATCACTCATGGAACCGACACCATGGCGGAAACGGCCGGCGTCCTCGGCCGCGCCTTCGACACCGGAGAGACGGCCCTGTCCGGCAAACGGATCGTCCTCACCGGGGCGATGGTGCCCTACTCGGTGTCCGGCAGCGACGCCCTGTTCAACCTGGGCAGCGCGGTCATGGCGGCGCAGCTGGTCGAGCCCGGCGTTTATATCGCCATGAACGGCCGCTGTTTTCCCTGGCACGCTGTGCGGAAGAACCGCGCGCTGGGCGTCTTCGAAGGCCAGCCGTTGCGGGAAAAATGAGCGCGGCCGTCCCCGTGGACAGCGGCTCAAGCTCTTGGCTTAAGCCCCCATGCCACCCGTGACCCTCCCGCGACGGTAGCGCCAACGGCCCAGAAGACGCTGGCCACGCCAACTACGGCGCCGACCGAACCGAACAGCATCGGCATGACGATGCTCGAAGCGTTGATTGTCATCATGCGCAAGCCGAGTGCCTCGCCATGGCGGTGCGGCGGCGTGATCTGGTGCAATGAAGTCAGGATCATCGGCTGAACGGATCCCAGCGAGAATCCGAGCAGGATGGAACAGGCGCCCATGTCCAGTGGCGAGTGCATCAGCGGGTAGACGCCGAAAAGCACGCCGGTCGCCGCCATCGCGGAGGCTATGACGGCCCATTCCTGCAAGCGGGAAGCCAGCATCGGTATCAGCACGCGGATCAGCGTGGCGGCGATGGCGAATACCCCGAGAATCGTGCCGATCACCGAAGCGCTGAAACCGCGCTCGTGGCCGAGCACGGGCAAGATGAAGGTATGCACGTCCCAGCACGACGACAGCATCCAGTTGATGACCAACAGACGGCGCATCTGCGGCGCAGCCAGCAAATCCCAGGCGCGTGGCGGGACGCCCTCCGCGACGCTCTTCGAAAGCGGCAATTCGGGAGTACCGCGCACCCAGTACCACGAAGCCAGCGGCAGCACGGCCATCACCGCGAAAGCCACCCGGAACCCCGCATGGTCGATCAACAGCCCGGCGGAGAAAGGACCGACGAAGTTGGAAATCGACGGAGCGATGGCCAGCCAGCTGAATATTTGCTTGAGCTGTGTATTGTCCTTGCCCATGCGGCCCACATGCCGCTGCAGGGCGATTACCGCGGAACCGGTAGCTCCGCCGCAGAGCAGCGCAGTCACGCACAGAACCGGAAAAATGGGCCAGATTGCGGCCATCCCTACACCAAAAACGGTGAATCCCACGCTGAGCGCTACCGGGCGTTTGAGGCTGTTGCGATCGGCGTAGCGGCCGGCGGGCAAGGAAAGAAAAAGTTGCGTGAGGGCAAACAGCGCGAGCAGGAGCCCCACTGCCGCGGGACTTTGGCCCTGCCGCAGGGCCAGCAACGGGGCTGCCATGCGGACACCTGCCATGCACGCGTGGATAAACACTTGCACGGCAATCAGGCGTGCGAGCGTCGCGTTCAACGAGTTATCGGGATTCATGATTCGGACGGCATATTGGGCAGCTGGACCGTCGCAAATCGCTGGGCCAACGGCAAGGAAGCGGGAGCCACCCGCAGGCGCCACTATAGCCGAACGTTTCCCGCCACGATAGCCGAAGCAGACAAACGGCAAGGACAAGCGCCTTCATTCGAGGCGATTCAGGACTCGCCGGACAGACAAACCCGATGGTTACGCGACACGCGGTTACAGATCAACGTCCAGCGCTAGGGCAATGTGCTCGGGCGGTTCGATGCGCGAGAGCCCGTCGACGATGGCTCTGGCCAGCCCCATCGCCTGCGCGGACAGTCCCAGATCGCTGCGATAGCAAAGATGCAACTCCCGAAAGACCTCCGGCTCGGCCAGCGGCACGAAGACGAACCCTCGGGCGTACGAGTTCATCGCGGTCAAACCGGAAACCAGCGCCTGCCCAAGACCCTGCTCGACCATGGCCAACTCCACGGCCGAACTCGACACTTCGACCCCGCCAAGCTTCTCGACGAGCGAATCGACAATTCCCATGCTGTTCAGCGCACCGGCAATGGAAGTGTCCGGGGCAAATCTCATGACTCGATATTTCCCGAGGTCACGTACCGGAATGGATCGTGGCACCCCGGTCGTGCCAGGGGCAAACAGGAGCCCGAGCCGGGCCGAGAGGAGTCTATGGGTCGTCAGGCGCGACACATCTCCGCTCAACGAGGCGATACCGAAATCGACGGACGCCGAATTGACCATCTGCACGATTCCCACGCTGTTGGCGTCTTCGATCTTGACCTTGACCCGCGGAGAGTCGCGCGAGAAATCGCGCAGGATAGCTGGCAGCATTGCACACGCGAACGCCGCCCCCGTGGCGATGTGAATGTTCCCGAAATATCCTTTCGACTCCTCGTGCAAGTCGGCAACCGCGGAGTCGAACTCTCTCACCAGCCGCTGCGCGACCGGAAGGAAACGCTCTCCCTGACGCGTCAATGCGACGCTGCGGGTGCCCCGCACGAACAGCCGGACGCCCATCTCCGCCTCGAAGTTCTTGATGGCCCGGGTCAGCGCCGGCTGGGTAACGAAGAGGCGTTCCGCCGACCGGGTAAAGCTCCCCGTCTCGGACACCATCAGAAAGGCGCGTATCTGCTTGATGCTGGCCACGATCGCATTTAATAACTTGAATTTATCAATGCGTGATTTTAATGCAATGGACAACACAAATAAAACGATTGAACATGAGTCAGCCAAAAGGACGAGCGGCTCGAGCAAGGGGCCGTCATGGCTCGGCATCCAAAGGCGTTTCACCAATCAGTCATTGAAGATCGGAGCAAGTCATGAAACCCAATTCCTCATTGTGCCTGGCCTTCGGCCTGCTGTTCGCCACGGCCTCAGCGTCCGGTCTGGAGGCCGTAGACGTACAGAAGACCATTGACGAAGCTGAACTGTCGCTTCCTGCCGGAATCGCTGGCAATTCCCCGTTTTTCGGCAAGCTCAGCGAATTGCCGAAAATCGACGGCACGTCGAGACTTCCTGTGGTCGTTTTCCTGCATGGATCCTCCGGATTCGGCGACGCCACCCGGATCTTCCAGAAATGGCTGGCCAACGACGTGGGAGTCGCGTCGTTCGCCCCCAACAGCATGGTTTTCCCCAACCGGATCATGTACAAATCGCCGGTTTCCAAGGAAATCTATGAACAGGTGCATGCACTTAGGGCCGCGGAACTTAAGGCGGCCATCGACTACCTGTCCAGACAACCGTGGGTGGACCGAACCAGGCTGATGATCGCCGGGACCAGCGAAGCCGCCGTTTCGATCGCCCGCTACGACGGGCCGGCCGTTGCCGCGCGGATGATCTTCGCGTGGTCATGCGAAACGAATTACTTCGTCAACAGGGACAATACGGCCATCCCGGGCAATCAAGCCGTGCTGAACGTCATCTCCGCAAGCGATCCGTATTTCTCGCCGAACAATCCCTGGAACGCCGGCTACGCGGTGAAGGGGCACTGCGGCGAAGCACTGAAGGATCACAAGAACGCCGAGATCGTGCTGATCCCCGGCGCTCCGCACACGCTTCTGAACCTCAAGCAAACGCAAGGCGCTACCAAGGCGTTCATTGCCGGGGTTATCAAGGCCGACTGAAACCCTTTGGCGTAACCGTAGCCCATCCCCAATCTGACCAAAAAGGAAGGGGCACGAAGATTTTTCTGCTATATTCCAAAAGGATCGCGTGACGCAACCAGCGGGGGATGCCTTGGAAAAGCAGTGGTCTTTGGAATCTATCGGCGCGGACGGAAACCGTGTCGATTTCGTGATCACACGATTGCCGTGCCGCGTCGGGCGCAGCAAGGAAAACGACCTGGTCATCGCCAATCTGGGACTGAGCCGGCTCCATGCCATCCTGGTCCGCGACATCACCGGCCAGCTCAGACTGATCGACGAAAACAGCACCAACGGAACCTTCGTCAATCGCCACCGGATCGAAGGCTATTGCCTGCTCAAAGAGAACGACATCATTCATTTCGCCAGCGCCGAGTTCAAGCTGCACCGGAGCGCCGTCGAGCAGAAAACCGTTCTGTCGTTCGACCAGATGCACACCATGGTCATGCCGTCGAACATGGAGCTTTCCGAGCATTTTCAGCCGAACGAGGCAGAGTTTGACGAACTGATCATGGGAACCGGTTTGTCGGGCGCCGCCCAGCCCATCGTCGACGCGCAGACACGGCAGATCGTTGGCTACGAGTTGCTGGGACGAGCCAACCACCCCCGCCTGCCGAACAACCCGATCGAACTCTTCTGCATGGCCGAAGCGATGGATCGCGAGGTCGACCTGAGCCTGGCTTTCCGCGACTTTGGCGTCAGCAAAATCGCACCGCATATCAAGGGCAACACCCTGTTCATCAACGCGCACCCCAAGGAAACGTTCAGCGAGGTTTTTCTCGCGTCGCTCGAACGCCTGCGCAAAGCATCTCCCGGCATGAGCATCGTCGTTGAGATCCACGAATCGGCCGTGACCGATATCGAGAAGCTGAGGGTATTTGCCAACCGCCTGGCGCAACTCGACATCCGCTTCGCCTACGACGACTTCGGTGCCGGACAGGCTCGCCTGCTCGAACTGGCAGACGTCCCGGCGCATTTCGTCAAGTTCGACATGTCGCTGATTCGCGGCTTGCACAACGCCAGCCCGCGCAAGCGCCAGCTTGTCCGCGACCTGGTGCAGATGGTGCTGGCCGCAGGGTCGGTGCCGCTCGCCGAAGGCGTGGAGGATGAAGAGGAAGCGCAGATCTGTGTCGAAATGGGCTTCCGGCTGATCCAGGGCTACCTCACCGGCAGACCCGCTCCGGTAGATTCCCTGTAGCTCAAGCGGCGAGGATCGCCTTCAGCAGGCGCCAGCAGCGTTCGACCGACTGCACCTCGACCGATTCGCCCGGCGCATGGGCTCCGTGGATCGTTGGCCCGAAAGACACCATGTCCATCCCGGGATACTTGCCACCGATGATGGCGCACTCCAGCCCGGCGTGAATGACCTGCGTCGTTGATTCACTGCCGAAGGTATCGCGATAGACCGCCTGACACAGCGAAAGCAACGGCGAACCCGGATTGGGTGCCCAACCCGGATAGTGGCCGGACTGTTCCGCCACCGTCCCGGAGAGCGCAAACAGGCTGACGATTTCGTTCGCCAGTTCGACTCCGGCGCTATCCACCAGCGAGCGCACCATGAAGTTGCAGGCACCCGCCTCGGGTTTCAGATCGACAACCCCCAGGTTGTTGGATGTTTCGACCACGCCCGGCACCCGGACGCTCATGCGGCGCACCCCCTGCGGGGCCGCGTGCAGCGACGCCAGCCAGAGCGCCTGCTCGGTTGCCGCCATCACGCGTCCGATTTCGCAGGGCGCAACGGAAACCGTCACATTCTCGTCCACCCCCGCCAGTTCCGCACGAAACGCCGCCTGCAGTCCGGCCAGCAGATCGCCCAGGCCGGCCATCGCCTCGCCGGGCAACGCCAGCGTTGCGCTGGCTTCGCGCGGCAGGGCATTGCGCGCCGTCCCGCCCTGCAGGGTCGAGAGGCGGAACGGACAGCGTTTTTCCAGTTCGCGCAGGACGCGCACCAGCAGCTTGATGGCACTGCCGCGGCCTTCGTGAATATTTACGCCGGAATGGCCACCACGCAAACCGCGCACGTCGATGCGCAGGCCGGTAAAGCTTTCAGGCGGAGTCTCCACACACCCCGGACGCCGCGCATTCACGTCGACACCCCCGGCACAGCCGAGGTAGAACTGCCCCCACTCCTCGGTATCCAGGTTCAGCAGCTGCCTCCCCTGAAGGACATGCGGATCGAGCCCGCGCGCGCCGCCCATCCCGCATTCTTCGTCAACGGTGAATAGCGCCTCGAGCGGGCCATGGACCAGATCCCGTTCTTCCAGGGCCGCCAGAATCAGTGCCACCCCGATACCGTTGTCCGCCCCCAGCGTCGTTCCATCGGCAACCAGCCAACCGTCGCGCAAGACCGGAAGAATCGGATCACTCGTGAAATCGTGCGGCGTATCCTCGTTGGCCTGACACACCATGTCCAGGTGCGACTGCAGGACCACACCCGGCGCCGATTCCCGGCCCGGACTGGGCGGTTTACGCACGACCAGGTTGCCGGCCGCGTCGACGCTTGTCGCCAATCCGCGCGCCTCGGCCCAGGTCCGCAAGTGGTCACGCAGGCGTGCTTCCCCCTTGGAAGGACGGGGGATCGAACAGAGCGTCGCAAAATGCTCCCAGACGAGTGCCGGTTGCAAGCCGCTGAAAACGGACGATGAGCGCGTCGATGTCATGGCAGTGAAATGGTGTCGAAGAAAGCCGCCAGTCTATCCGTTCTCCGGCAAGGCTGCAGGACGCGTGCTACGATGATTCCAGTCGGCAGGCGAGGCGAACGGGACAGGAGACGAAGCCATGAAAGGCAAGCATTGGGCAATCGGGACGGCGGTCGTTGCGATTGCGGCACTGGCGGGCTACATTTTCCTGGTTGCGCCGCAAGAAGTCCCACCCCCGGTGGCGATCGCCCCCCCGGCGGTGGCACCGACCGTCCAGGCGCAAACGGAGCCACCACGCGCCGCTCCCGAACTGCCGGCGATTCTCCATCCGATTGAGCCCACCCCATCGGAGGAACCGCTGCCCGAACTGGGGAGGAGCGACGCGCCGTTCCGCAAGGCGCTGGGCGAAGTACTCGGCAAGAAAGGCTTGGCGCTGGTATTGTCCGATGAACTGATCCATCACCTCGTCGTCACTATTGACAACCTGCCACGCAAGCATCTGGCGGCTGATGTCGTCCCGCTCAAGCGCGCAGAAGGGAAATTCAACACCGAAGGAAAAAATGAAACCCTGACCATCGGAGCCGGCAACGCGGCACGCTATGCCGCCTACGCCGCGGCCATCAAGGCCGTCGACAGCACAAAGCTGGTAGCCGTATATCGGCGCTTCTACCCGCTTTTCGAGCGGGCCTACCACGAAATCGGCTATCCGCAGGCACATTTCAACGACCGGCTGGTGGCGGCCATCGACGACCTGCTCTCCGCGCCCGCCCCTGAAGTACCCGTCAGGCTGGTACAACCGAAAATCCTCTACGAATACGCCGATCCCGATCTGGAAGCCCGTTCCGCCGGCCAGAAGATCATGATGCGCATCGGAAAGGAAAATGCGGCGTTGCTGAAAGCGAGATTGGGCGAAATTCGGCGGCTGGTGGCCAGCGGGCAATAGTCTCCCCGGCCCAGCCGATATCGACATTCCGGCGTTTCTCCCGACCCGTGTCGATGAACACGTAATATTTTCGGGCAACCCTTTGTTCGGGAACACGTTTGCTGTATTCTGTCGGCCTTTTCGTGTCGTGATTCTGTAAAGAAAAGCGGACCATCCTTTCCGGGCAATCCGCTTCGAAAAATCAACAGATACAAACCGCAGTCGGGTCTGGCTGGTCGCATCGGGTTGGGAGTTCTCGCCGTGATATGCAACCTTCCGGGGCTTTATTTCGCCCATGCCCAAAGTCTCACGTTTTTCCCGCTTCAAAGACGTTTGTTTGCTTTGCCCATTTTTTGCGTTTTAGATCGATCAACAATTATCAGGAGAAGTCATGCGATTCTTAACGAAGCTACTGAGTGCAGTGATCCCGTTGTCGCTTGTCATTGCAGCGCCGGTGCAGGCACGTGACTGGAACGCCATCAAGGACTCCGGCACGATCATCGCCGCCACCGAAGGTGCGTTCTACCCGTTCAACTATTTCGAAGGCCCCAAGCTGACGGGCTATGAAGTCGACGTCGCCGAAGCCGTGGCGAAGAAGCTCGGACTCAAGCTCGAATGGCGCGTCGTCACCTTCGACGCCCAACTCGCGTCGATCCGCCAGGACCGCTTCGATTTCGCCATCGCCTCGCACGGATTCACCGAGGAACGCGCCAAAGCGGTCGATTTCACCAGCCCGCACTACTGCACCGGCGGCCAGATCGCCGCACCGAAGGATGGCGCCCTGACCGCTGCCGCGCTTAACGGCAAGACCGTCGGCGTCCAGCTGGCCACCAGCTACTACGACAACGCCAAGAAAATTCCCGGCCTCAAGGAACTGAAGACCTACAAGGCCGACCCGGAAGTCTTCTCCGCGCTCAAGGCCGGCAAGATCGACGCGTGGATCTCCGACAAGTGGCTGATCAAGGCCACGCTGGAAAAGAATCCCGATGCGGGCATCGCGGCCGGCGAGCAGCTCTTTGTCGAGCGCGTCTCGGCAATCGTGCGCAAGAACAACAAGGAATTCGTCGACAAGTACAATCAGGCGCTGGCCGAGCTGATCAAGGACGGCTCGATCGCGGCGCTCTCCCAGAAGTACTTCAAGGCCGACATCACCTGCCGCTAACCGAAACATCGCAATAACATGAACTGGACCAAGCGATATCCCGGCTGGACGATGTTCGGCGCCATGGTCGGCCTGCTGATCTTCCTGTGGGGACTGGCCATTCCGTTATCCGCCGCTCCGGCGCCCATCGGGCCGGCGGCGATGCAATTCGCCGAGGGCGCACGCATCACGGTGTGGCTGACGTTGATTGCCGGATCGGTCGGCGTCGTGCTCGGCGTGTTGGCGGGCATGGGGAAGCTCTCCAAATTCCTGCCGCTGCGCTGGGTATGCGACTTCTACGTCTGGCTGATCCGCGGCACGCCGCTGCTCCTGCAGATCCTTTTCGTCTGGCTGGTCATTCCCACCGTCATGCCCGCCAGCGTCAATCTGTCGGACTTCGCCTGTGCCGCCATCGCCCTGTCGCTCAACATCGGTGCCTACAACACCGAATGCGTGCGTGCCGGCATCCTCGCCGTGCCGCACGGACAGATCGAAGCCGCCCGGGCGCTCGGATTGTCGCCGTTCCAGACCTTCATGGACGTCATCCTGCCGCAGAGCATGCGCGTCGCCCTGCCGGCGCTGGCCAACAACCTGGCGTCGCTGGTCAAGGACTCCTCGCTGGCCTACGCCATCAGCGTCGTCGAGCTGACGATGGTCGGTTACCGGGTGCAGGCGGAGAGCTATCAGCCGATCCCGGTCTTCCTCACCATCGCCACGATCTACCTGATCCTCACCACCGCCTTCACCACCCTGACGTCCGCGCTCGAAGCCAAGCTCGAAGTCGGTCAAAAGCGCTGAACGCAACGCCATGAACACATCCACCACGCCCACACCCATCATCGTCGCCCGCAATGTCGACAAGCGTTTCGGATCGTTCTACGCGTTGCGCAACGTCTCGGCCAGTTTCACCGAAGGCCAGGTCACGGCCATCATCGGACCTTCCGGATCGGGGAAATCGACTTTCCTGCGCACGCTTAACCGCCTGGAGAAACACGACGGCGGGGAAATCGTCATCGACGGGATCGAGCTCAACGACAACCTGAAGCACCTCGATGCCGTCCGGCGCGAGGTCGGCATGGTCTTCCAGAGTTTCAACCTGTTCTCCCACCTGACCATCCTGCGCAATATCACGCTGGCCCCCATGCGCGTGCGCAAGATGCCCAAGGCCGAAGCCGAAGCCAAGGCCATGGGGCTGCTGGAACGGGTCGGGCTGAAGAACCAGGCGTACAAGTACCCGGTGCAGCTTTCCGGCGGCCAGCAGCAGCGCGTCGCCATCGCCCGGGCGCTGGCCATGGACCCGAAGGTGCTCCTGTTCGACGAGCCGACCTCGGCGCTCGATCCGGAGATGGTTAACGAAGTCCTCACGGTCATGCGGGAGCTCGCGCATACCGGTATCACCATGCTGGTGGTCACGCATGAGATGGGCTTCGCCAGGGAAGTCGCCGACCGGGTCATCTTCTTCGACGAGGGGGCCATCCTGGAAGACACGACGCCGCAAGCCTTCTTCACCAACCCCGACCATGAACGCGCACAGGCGTTCCTGGCACAGGTCCGGCACGGATTCTGAAGTCCGGTTCAATGATTAACGCATATGCAATCAATCAACACGACAGATCAACAACCAATACCAAGGAGGCATCAATGAAACTGAAGAAAATCACCCTCGCTCTTGTCGCAGTAGGCATGGGAGTCGGCGGCACGGCACAGGCCGCGGACGCCGACCGCATCGCGCAGCTCGAAGCCCAAATGAAGGTCCTGATGGAGCAGCTGGCTGCACTCAAGACATCCACCGCCACCGCCAACAAGGAAGTCACCGAACTCAAGGACCAGGTCGCGGCGCAGAGCAAGGAAGTCGTCGTCGCCGGCGACATTCCGGGTTCCTTCCGCGTTCCAGGCAGCGACACGTCCGTTCGTCTTTACGGTGTTGGCGAACTGAACATGGTGCATGAGAGCAAGGGCGACGCCGCCAAGAACGACTACTCGACCTTCATGCCCTACATGCCGCTGAACGGCACCGCGGAGGCCAAGCGCAACGGTGAAACTTACCTGCACGCCCGCACATCCCGAATCGGCGTCGAAGCCGCGACACCAACGCAGTACGGGCTCCTGATGGCCAAGGTCGAGGGCGACTTCAACAACGACCCGCGCACCGGCAATTCAGCCGTCTACGGGGACCTGAAGAACATCTACACGCAGCAGGCCACGAACAGCTATGACTTCCGTCTGCGCCACGCCTACTTCGCCGTTGGGGGTTGGACGGTCGGACAAACCTGGTCGACGTTCATGGATATCGACAACACGCCGGAGACCGTCGATTTCAACGGCCCGATCGGATCGACCTTCATCCGCCAGCCGCAGATCCGCTACACCTACACCACGCCGACCTACGGCAATTTCAGCGGCGCCATCGAGAATTCGGCAAGCTACGTCTTGGTTGATACCGGAGCAGGGAATTTGCCGGAAGCCACGCCTGCCGGCTTTGCCAAGGTTCCGGATCTTGTCCTGAGATGGGACAAGGCGTACGACTGGGGCTCATTGAGCCTCCGCGGCGTTTCTCATGAGTTGCGTATCGATGGCGACGTGAACGGTACACGGGTTGACGAATCCAAACGTGGCTACGGCCTCGCCGCGAGTGGCCAGATCAAGACCTTCGGCGATGACTTCATCAGCTGGATTGTCACCGGCGGCAACGGTATCGGGCGCTACCTCAACTACGTCGAGGGTGCCGCTTATGATGCGGACAGCGGCAAAATCGTGCGCGAGAAGGCGCTCGGCATCGTCCTCGGCTACCAGCAGAAGATCAACGATCGTTTCCGCATGAACTATGTCGTCGGCAGCCAGAAGAACTACAACAACGACTACACCGATTGGGCCCGCGCCAACAACATGTCAGGAGCCAAGACCGATCCGTATGAAGGACAGTATGGGGTTAACCGTCGTATCACCCAGGTTCACATCGGCGGTATCTGGAACCCGGTCAAGCTCGTCGACGTAGGTCTCGAATATATCTGGGGCAAACGCGAGACGCTGGCGGGAGAAGAAGGCGACATGTCCCGTATCAACCTGATGGCCCGCTACAACCTGAACTAAGCCGATCCCGGAAGGGTTCAAGCCACGGCGCCGCTCACCCGGCGCCGTTTTTTATGCCTGCCTGGCGGCGCGGCGCGCTTCGATCATGGGCATCATCTGCACGGCCAGGATGCAGGCGAAGATCAGCACGCACCCGGCAAGACCGGCCGCATTGAGGCGATCGCCCATCAGCAGGAAGCCGAACATTGCGGCGAAGAGCGTTTCCGCCGAGAGGATGATCGCCGCGTCGGCGGCGTCGGCGTAGCGCTGCCCGACAACCTGCCCGGTGTAGGCGAAGCCAACCGAGAGAATTCCCGTGTAGAGGATCGGCAGCGTCGCCTGGCGGATTCCTTCCAGGGTGATGGTCTCGGTCAGCAGGGCCCAGCACAGCGACGCCACGCCGCAAACCAGAAACTGGCCCGCCGCGACCAGGAACGGCGCGGCGATGCGGTCAGCCACGCGCCCGACCATCAGCACATGCAAGGCCCAGAACACGCTGCTGGCGATGACCCACAGGTCTCCGGTGCTGATCGCCACGTGCCCCGCCCCGGACAGCATCCAGGTGCCCAGCAGACACCCCGCCGAGGTTGGCCAGACCGACCAGTGGGGACGCGCACGCAGGATCAGCCAGGAAAGCAGTGGCACCAACGGCACGTAAAGCGCCGTCAGGAACCCCGCGTTGGTCACCGTGGTACCGGTAATGCCGATCTGCTGGAACACCGCGCCCAGGGTCAGCAACAAGCCGAGGGCCGCCACGCCCAACACGTCGCGCTGCAGGGGGCGCGCCTCGCGGCGAGAGAGCAAACGGTAGTCGCGCCAAGCCAGCGGCGCGACGATGCACGTCCCCAACAGGAAGCGGATTCCAGTGAAGGTATAGGGCTCGACCCCAGCGTTGGCGTGGGCCTGGGCGACGAAAGCGGACCCCCAGATCAGGGCGACGAAAAGGAGAAGCAAGTTGGCTTGAGTACGGGTCACGGGAAAAACCGGGCACGGAAACGCATCAGTATACCAGCCGGGACAGCCCGCCCGCACTCGCACAACTCCCGGGAACCGCCTGATGATCGTGCACGGCAACAACCGCGCGCTATAGTGCCACCCGAAGGAGAACTTCCTGTTTTATCCGAATGAGCAGGCGGGATATGCTTGCTCTCGATTTCGGTGTTGAAGGACGCGGGACAGAAGAAACAGCGAGGCCGGGAACTATGAATGATTGTCAGGCCGTGGAGATGTCGTTGCTGGCGATACTCTGGCTGGTCTATTTTGCCCTGCATTCGGCGCTGGCATCGCTTCGCGCCAAATCCTGGGTGGCCAGGCGTTTTCCACACTGGATGCCCATTTACCGCCTTGGCTTCAATATTCTCGCCACGCTGGCCCTGCTGCCAATCCTCTGGTTGCTGTTCCGCCATCCCGGCCCAAGCCTGTGGGCATGGACCGGCGCGTGGTCATGGCTCGCCAACGGACTGGCGCTGGCGGCGCTGATCGGGTTCATGCGCTCGGCGCGCTACTACGACACCGGTGAGTTCCTCGGCCTGCGTCAGTGGAAAGCGGCAACTTGCACCATCGAAGACCAGGAAGGCTTCCGGATATCCCCCTTCCATCGCCACGTACGCCACCCGTGGTACTCCCTCGGCCTCGTGCTGCTGTGGACACGCGACATGACCACCGCCCTCTTCCTGTCGGCCGTCCTGATGACCGCTTACCTGTTCATCGGCGCGCATCTGGAAGAACAGAAGCTGATCGCCCGCTACGGTGCGGCGTATCGGCGCTATATGCAGCGCGTTCCCGGACTGATCCCCCTGCCCTGGAAATCGATCTCGGCCGAGGAAGCCAAGGATCTGGTGGCGGAGGCCGAGCGGCATTGCGGGACATAGAACAGATCCGAGCGCTACAATCCTAGGGTGTGTTGTCAATTATGCACTAACACACCCTGGCTCCGACCGATAACAAGCAAACGGAAAAATAACAATGAGCGGCGAACTCTTTTCCTCGGTTTTCCTGCTACTGCTGGTGCTCGACCCGCTGGGCAACATGCCGTTCGTACTCTCCCTGCTGCGCCACATGCCGGAAGAACGACGGCCGCGCATCATCCTGCGCGAATGTGCGATCGCCACGTTCGTCCTGATCGGATTTCTCTTCGTCGGCGACTGGTTGCTGTTTGCCATGCAACTCAGCGACCCGGCCCTGGAGATCGCCGGAGGCCTGATCCTCTTCCTGATCGCCCTGCGCATGACGTTTCCGCCGCCTTCTCACGGCATGTCCGAACACGAAACGCCGAACGAGCCATTCATCGTCCCGCTGGCCGTCCCGATGATCGCCGGCCCGTCGGCGCTGGCCACCGTCCTGCTGGCCTCGCGCCATTCCAATGGTCAAACCGTGCTGTGGGTTGGCGCCGTGATCCTGGCCTGCCTGGTCAACGCCCTGTTGCTGCTCGCTTCGGGTTGGTTCGCCCGGCTTTTCGGCAAGGCCGGCATGGAAGCACTCGAACGCCTGATGGGACTGATCCTGACCGCCATCGCCGTGCAGATGCTGATCAAGGGCATCCGCATCGCCTTCAACATCGGCTGATCCCGGACACCCCGAAACCGCTCAGTCCTGCAACAGCTTGATCCAGACGAACAACATCTGCCCTTGCGACTCGGCCAACTGCGCCAGATCGACCAATGCCGTCAGGAAAGCCTGGATTTCTTCAGGGTCGACACCCTCGTGTTCATAGATTTCGGTTGCCGAGAGTTCGCTGACCACGTTCTCCAGCGCCTCTTCATCGAGTAGCGCGAGTTCTTCGGCCATCTCGCCGTCGATGCGCAGCACCAGGGTTTCATCGTCGCCTTCGGTCACGAACACCGGCTCGTAAAGATCCAGCGCCAGTTGCAGCGGATCGCCGGTCAGCAGCGAATGCAGGGTGGCTATCTTGGTCGTGTCCAGGCCCGGACATTCGATGCCGCTCCATTCATTCAATGGCGAATTCGACTGGGCGATGTCGGGATATTCGTCCTCCTCGGCGGCTACGACGCAGGTCAGGAATTCCATTTTCACTCCGGGCAATCGATCACGCGATGCCGGAAAGTGTAATCCATGCAAGCGCTTGGCGTCAGGAAAATGGTAGGGGCAGAACGTCCGAAAGACTGCGGTAGCGCAGGCTCGTAAACCGGCTTGATGCTATAATCCGCGGCTTTTCAACAGCCTGCTTTCAGGGATTTTTTGGTGCCCCGAGCCAGAGTCGAACTGGCACGCCTTTCGGCGGCGGATTTTGAATCCGCTGCGTCTACCGATTCCGCCATCGGGGCCCAGGTTCGCGTGACGCGAACTGAAGGAGGCCGAATTATCCCTGATTCAGCCCCACCCCACAAGACTGCCCGGCAGACATTTTCTCCCGCATGCTCACACTCGACGATTTCAATTTCGACCTTCCACCCGAACTGATTGCCCAGCATCCGGCCCCCGAGCGCACGGCCAGCCGGTTGTTGCACGTCGACTGCGACACGCGGCGCGACAGGAATTTTGCCGATCTGCCGCAACTGATCAACCCAGGCGATCTGCTGGTTTTCAACGACACCAGGGTCATCAAGGCCCGCCTGTTCGGACGGAAGGAAAGCGGCGGGCAAATCGAGGTAATGATCGAACGCATCGTCGACCGCCACCATGCCATTGCCCAGATCCGCGCCAGCAAGTCGCCCAAGCCGGGCAGCCGAATCGTGCTGGAAGACGCGTTCACGCTGACGGTCACCGGACGCACCGGCGCCTCCAATGAATTCTTCGCGCTGGAACTCGACGGCGCGGGGGACCTTTACGTTCTGACTGAAGCGCACGGCCGTCTGCCACTGCCGCCGTACATCGCGCATGCGGCCGAAATCGACGACGAGACCCGCTACCAGACCGTCTATGCCCGCCAAACCGGCGCCGTCGCCGCACCGACCGCCGGACTGCATTTCGACGAGGCGATGCTGGCCACGCTCAAGGAGGTCGGCGCCGAACTGGCCTGGTTGACGCTGCACGTCGGCGCCGGCACGTTCCAGCCGGTGCGGGTGCACGACCTCGCCGAGCATCGCATGCATTCGGAACAGTTCGAGATTCCGCAGACCACGGTCGATGCCATCACGCGCACTCGCGCACGTGGCGGCCGCGTCATCGCCGTCGGCACCACCAGTCTGCGCGCCCTCGAAGCCGCCGCCCAGAGCGGAGAGTTGCACGCCGGTCCGGCCGAGACTGACATCTTCATCACGCCGGGCTACCGCTTCCGGGTAGTCGACCGGCTGATCACCAATTTCCACCTGCCGAAGTCGACCCTGCTCATGCTCGTCTCGGCATTTGCCGGATGCGCTACCATACGCGCCGCCTATCGCCACGCCGTCGAACAGCGCTACCGCTTCTTCAGCTACGGCGATGCGATGCTTCTCGAAAAGAACCTTGAAAGCCCGGACCATGCAGTTTGAACTCCTCACTACCGACGGCGCCGCGCGGCGCGGTCGCCTGACGCTCGCCCATGGCGTCGTCGAAACGCCCGTGTTCATGCCGGTCGGCACCTACGGCACGGTCAAGGCAATGACGCCACGCGACCTCGACGAGATCGGCGCGCAGATCTGTCTTGGCAACACCTTCCACCTGTGGTTGCGTCCGGGGTTGGAAGTCATCGCCGCGCACGGCGGCCTGCACCGCTTCATGGGCTGGGACAAGCCGATCCTCACCGATTCGGGCGGCTTCCAGGTTTTCTCGCTCGGCGCGCTGCGCAAGATCACCGAGGAAGGCGTCAAATTTTCCTCGCCGATCAACGGGGACAAGCTGTTCCTGACCCCCGAAGAGTCGATGCGCATCCAGCACACGCTGAACTCGGACATCGTAATGATCTTCGACGAATGCACACCGTATCCGGCCAGTTTCGACGAGGCTGCGAAATCGATGCGCCTGTCCCTGCGCTGGGCGCGACGCTCGCGCGACGAGCACAACCGGCTGGAGAACCGCAACGCGCTGTTCGGCATCGTCCAGGGTGGCATGCACGAAGATCTGCGCGACGAGTCGCTGGCCGGGCTGGCCGAAATCGATTTCGACGGCTTCGCCATCGGGGGGTTGTCGGTCGGCGAACCCAAGGACGAGATGGCGCGCATCCTCGCCCATACCGCACCGCGCCTGCCGACACACAAGCCGCGCTATCTGATGGGCGTCGGCACACCGGAGGATCTGGTGCATGGTGTGCAAACCGGCATCGACATGTTCGACTGCGTGATGCCCACCCGCAACGCCCGCAACGGCCATCTTTTCACCCGCTATGGCGACATCCGCATCAAGAACGCGCACTACAAGAACGACAGGCGCCCGTTGGACGAATCCTGCGACTGTTATACCTGCAGGAATTTCAGCCGCGCCTACCTGCACCATCTGTTCCGCGTCGGCGAAATCCTTGGCGCGCAACTGAACACCATCCACAACCTGCACTACTACCAGACGCTGATGCGCGAACTGCGCGCCGCCATCGCCGCCGGCAAGCTCGCGGAACTGGTCACGAGCTTCCACGCCGGACGCGCCGCGAATGCCGAAACAGCGGCGCCGTGATACCGCGGCGATAGCGCAGTGATAGAATAGCCCGTTAATTTTTCCGTAGTTTTCACTACTGTCGTTCGATTCCACCACCCCAGGAGACTAATGTGTTGATCAGCAATGCCTATGCCCAAACTGCCGCTGCCGCAGGCCCGATGGAAAGCGCCATGCAGTTCCTGCCGATCATTCTGATGTTCGTCGTGCTCTACTTCCTGATGATCCGGCCCCAGCAGAAGAAAGCCAAGGAACACAAGGCCCTGCTCGAAGCTCTGGGCAAGGGTGATGAGGTCGTCACGCAGAGCGGCATGGTCGGACGCATCACCAAGGTCAGCGAAGATTTCGTGACCGTCGAAATCGCCGCCAACGTCGAAGTGCAGATGCAGAAGCCCTCTATCGTGGTCGTCCTGCCCAAGGGGACGCTCAAGAGCCTGTAAGCAGGCAAGCAGAACGAATGAGGCGTCGGCCACCGTCCGACGCCTCAATTCCATTTCAAGGCTGTTTCCTGCTCCCGAATTCCCTTTCTTCACACTCCTCATGAACCGCTACCCGCTCTGGAAATACATTACCGTCGTCGTTGCGCTGCTGATCGGTTTCATCTATACGCTGCCGAATTTTTTCGGCGAATCGCCCGCCGTTCAGGTATCCAGCGCCAAGGCCACGCTCAAGGTCGATACCAGGACGCTTGACCGGGTCGAAAGCACGCTCAAGGCCGCCAGCATCGAAAGCAACGGGACATTCCTCGACACCAACGGCGTCAAGGTTCGCCTGAAGGACACCGACACCCAACTCAAGGCCAAGGATCTGCTGGAAAAGCAGTTCAACCCGGACCCCAACGATCCGCAATACGTCGTCGCCCTGAACCTGCTTTCCAGTTCGCCGAAATGGCTGACCAACATGGGCGCGCTGCCGATGTATCTCGGCCTCGACCTGCGCGGCGGCGTGCACTTCCTGCTTCAGGTCGACATGAAGGGCGCGCTGACCAAGCGCCTGGACGCCATCAGTGGCGACCTGCGCAGCCTGCTTCGCGACAAGAGCATCCGGCACGGCGGGGTAAACCGCGAGGGAGAGCGAATTGTCATCCGCTTCCGCGACGAGGAAACGCGCTCCAAGGCGCGCATCTTGCTGGAGGACAACCAACCCGATCTGGCGCTGGTCGACCAGGGCGACGGTACCGATCTGCGCCTGGCCGCCACGCTGAAACCGGCGGCCATCCTGAAAATGCAGGAATTCGCCATCAAGCAGAACATGGGCACCCTGCACAACCGGATCAACGAACTCGGCGTCGCCGAGCCGGTCATCGCCCAGCAGGGAGCCGACCGCATCGTCGTGCAGCTGCCCGGCGTGCAGGACACGGCCAAGGCCAAGGACATTCTCGGCCGCACCGCCACGCTGGAAATCCGCATGGTGGACGACACGCCCGGCGCGCTGGAGGCGGCGCTGGCCGGTCAGGTGCCGTTCGGGGTGGAACTGTATGTGGAACGCGGCGGCCGTCCATTGCTGGTCAGGAAACAGGTATTGCTCACCGGCGACCGCCTGACCGACGCGCAACCCGGATTCGACAACCAGACGCAGGAACCGGCGGTGCACCTCACGCTGGACTCGGCCGGCTCGCGCATCTTCAAGGAAATCACGCGCGAGAACGTCGGCAAGCGCATGGCCATCCTGCTCATCGAGAAGGGTAAGGGAGAAGTGGTCACCGCACCGGTCATCCGCACCGAAATCGGCGGCGGCCGTGTGCAGATTTCCGGCAGCATGAGCACAACGGAGGCCAACGACACGGCGTTGCTGCTGCGCGCCGGTTCGCTTGCCGCCCCGATGGAGATCATCGAGGAGCGCACCATCGGCCCGAGCCTCGGTGCCGACAACATCCAGAAAGGCTTCCACTCGACGATGTGGGGCTTTGCCGCCATCGCCGTGTTCATGTCGGCGTACTACATGCTGTTCGGTTTCATTTCGGTGACAGCCCTGGCCGCCAACCTGCTCTTCCTGGTCGCGCTGCTCTCGCTGTTGCAGGCCACGCTGACCCTGCCGGGTATCGCCGCCATCGCCCTGACGCTGGGCATGGCCATCGACGCCAACGTGCTGATCAACGAGCGCATCCGCGAGGAAGTACGCAACGGCTCTCCGCCGCAAGCGGCAATCCACACGGGCTACGATCGCGCCTTCGACACGATTCTCGACTCGAACATCACCACGCTGATCGCCGGCGTCGCCCTGCTCATCTTCGGCTCCGGCCCGGTGCGCGGTTTCGCCGTGGTGCACTGCCTGGGCATCCTGACTTCGCTGTTCTCCGCCGTGGTCGTCTCGCGCGCCCTGGTCAACCTGATCTATGGCCGCCGCCGCAAGGTCGAGTCGTTGTCCATCGGACAGATCTGGAAACCCGGCACCAGCACAGCCATTACGAAATAAGGAAGATCAGCGATGGAATTTTTCCGCATCAAGAAAGACATCCCCTTCATGCGCCACGCGCTGGTGTTCAACGTCATTTCGTTGGCCACCTTCCTGCTGGCGGTTTTCTTCCTGTTCAGCCGCGGGTTGCATCTTTCCGTTGAATTCACCGGGGGCACGCTGATCGAGGTCAACTACGCGCAGGCCGCGGATCTCAACAAGATCCGCGACGGTCTCGGCAAGGCCGGCTACACCGATACTTCGGTGCAGAATTTCGGTTCCAGCCGCGACGTGCTGATCCGCCTGCCGCTCAAGGCGGAGCAGAGTTCCGCCAAGATCGGCGATGCGGTGATGAGCGTCCTTGACGCCGAGGCTCCGGGCGCCAGCCTGCGCCGCGTCGAATTCGTCGGCCCGCAGGTCGGCAGGGAACTGGCGGAGAACGGGGCGCTGGCGCTGTTGCTGGTCATTCTCGGCATCGTCGTTTACCTTGCCTTCCGCTTCGAGTGGCGCTTCTCCGTCTCGGCGATCATCGCCAACCTGCACGACGTCGTCATCATCCTCGGCTTCTTCGCCTTCTTCCAGTGGGAATTCTCGCTTTCCGTCCTGGCCGCGGTGCTCGCCGTTCTCGGCTACTCGGTCAACGAATCGGTGGTGGTCTTCGACCGCGTCCGCGAAACCTTCAAGAAGGTGCGCGGCCTGACGACACCGCAAGTCCTCGACCACGCCATCACCAGCACCATCTCGCGCACCGTCATCACCCACGGCAGCACGCAGGTCATGGTCCTGTCGATGCTGATCTTCGGCGGCGAAACGCTGTACTACTTCGCCCTGGCGTTGACCATCGGCATCTGCTTCGGCATCTACTCTTCGGTACTCGTCGCCAGCCCGCTGGTAATGTGGCTCGGCGTATCCCGCGAACATTTCGTCAAGCCGAAAAAGCAGGTCGAGGGCGCCAACGAGGACGGCGCCGTCGTCTGAACGAAACTGAATTCTCGATGTCTCATTATGCGCGGGCGCCAGACGGCGCCCGCATCGTTTCCGACGGGGAGAATCGCATGGACACGACGGCAAGGCGCATCAAATTGTGGGATCTGCCAACCCGACTGTTCCACTGGCTGCTCGTGCTGCTGATCGTTGCCGCCATCGTCACGGGCAAGATTGGCGGCCACGATTTGATGATCTGGCATGGACGCATCGGACTAGCCATTCTCGGGCTGATGGCTTTCCGCATCGTCTGGGGACTGGCCGGATCCACCTATGCACGATTCATCAATTTCGTTCCGGCACCACGTGTCGTAGTTGCCTACCTCAAAGGCCAATGGCAAGGCGTTGGCCACAACCCGCTTGGCGCCCTTTCAGTACTTGCCATGCTCTTGCTGATTGCGCTACAGGTTGCTACCGGTTTGTTCAGCAACCATGACTCGGTTTTCCAGGGAGGGCTTTACCGCCTGATCAGCGCTGAACTCAGCAATGACCTGACCGGCATTCATCACAGCATCATCAACGCGCTCCTGGCAATGATTGTTCTTCACCTGGGCGCCATCATCTTCTATACGCAGGTCAGGAAGGACGATCTGCTCAAGCCGATGATCACCGGGTGGAAAGATATTCCGCCCAACAGCGGTAACTTCGAATCAGCCAAGGGAGGCGGCTTTCTTGCCCTGGTCATCGCGCTGGTTGTGGCTGGCGGAACTGTTTACGCCGGATCGGGGAACTGGATCCCCCTGCCTGCGGCGCACCCCCAGGAGACGCAGACCAAATTCCAGTGGTAGCTGGATCGGGATAGGGGCGATCAGAGTGCCTGACCGATCCCCTCCCACACCACCCGGCATGCGGGTCCGCACCGGGCGGTTCGAGTCGTTGAGGTCATGAGAGTCGCGGAACACCGAGTCGGTCGAAGTAGGCAATCGGCATCGCACGGTTCAACAGCATGCGGCTATTACGCCACCAGCTGCGACTATTCCCGGCGACCTTGGAGGCATCTGTTGCCGAAGCCCCCATTGCCAACAAGTCCCGATACATCGTCGCGCCCCGACGCCAGTGCTTGAGTTGCAGCGCTCGCAGCCGGTGACGCAACCACTCGTCGAGTTCGCGGAACACTTTCGGCGTCTGCGCGAGTTGAAAGTAGGCCTTCCAACCCGGCACGTAGGTCCGGAGCCGTTCTACGACCTCCGGCAGGCTACGCCCACCCGAGCGACGCGTCAGTTGTCGGATGCGTTGCTTATAGGTTTCTTGCGCTTTGTCGGCGACTCGGCACTTGACCTGGCCACCCGGACCGTACCAAAAGGCATAACCCAGGAACTGACGACCAGATGCCGGCGCCACCGCCGTCTTGGCTTCATTCACCTTCAGGTGGAGCCGAGCATAGAGCCCGCGCAGTCCATCGAGCACTCGCTCACCCGCTCGCCGACTGCGGACATACACGTTGCAGTCGTCGGCGTAACGAACGAAACGATGGCCACGCGTTTCCAGTGCCCGATCCACCTCGTCGAGCAGCACGTTGGCCAGAAGCGGCGATAACGGGCCGCCTTGCGGCGTCCCCTCATACCGCTGCATGACCACGCCACCCTCCATGATACCGGCCACGAGGTAGCGACGAATCAGCCGGAGCACGGCCTTGTCGTCGATTCGCCTCGATAACCGGTCCATGAGAATGTCGTGATTGACCCGGTCGAAGAATTTCTCCAAATCGACATCGACCACCACCCGGTAGCCGTCCTGCACGTAGCGCTGTGCAGTCAGCACCGCGTCCTGGGCCCGACGTCCCGGCCGGAAGCCGTAGCTGTGTTCGGAAAAGGTCGAATCAATCTTTGGCTGCAAGACCTGCAGCAGGGCTTGCTGGATCAGCCGATCGGTCACCGTCGGGATCCCCAATTCGCGCACCCCACCCCCGGGCTTCGGAATCTGCACGCGCCGCACCGGTAGAGGCCGGTAACTGCCGTTCAGTAAGGATTCCCGAATTCGGGGCCAGTGCGTCTTCAGGTACGCCGCCGTCTCGGCAATCGTCCGTCCATCCACCCCAGCACTGCCGCGATTGGCTTTGACGCGTTTCCACGCCTTCACCATGTTCGCGCTCGCGAGCGCCTGCATGACCAGGCCATCTCGCCCAGAGCCTTCAGTTTCATATCGCGCCGGCCGTGCTTCATCACGCAGCGCTTCGGGCTTGGCTTCACCTTGCCCTCCCGCCTTGCGCCCCGGTTGCCCAGGCTTCTGATGCACTGCACTTCCAAGCAACATGGCTGTCGGCCCTCCTACTCGTTCGGCCCTTCGCCCCAAACCGGCAACTACTACGGCCTCTGCTGACTTCTCGCTCCAGCTCATCACCGTCGGCCTTTCAGCCATGAGGCGAGATCTCCCCAGGTAAGAACGCACTCCTTCGCTGCACAACCGCCGGATTTACGCCGCTTCGCCTTGATCACGAGAGCTTCGCGGCTCATTGCCCGCTCGCCCTGCTCGGCGACGCCTTCTATCCGATTCTTGTCCATCGGCTCGCAGCTTCGCTCCACGCTTCCTTCCCACACTCGGTCACCCTCATGCAGTTGCGCTTCGCTTCGTTCGCTGTGATCAACTTACGGCGGGACTTACACCCGCAA
>JARKPC010000247.1 GCA_029975435.1 Propionivibrio sp.
CATTCCATGTCGTCGAGGCCGTCGTCGAACCGGGCGACGTTGGTGTGGCGACGTTGCGCCGCCGCTGGCCGGACGAGTTCAAGGAGCGGGCAATCGCTGCGGCTCTGGAGTCCGGCGCGAGCGTGTCGGCGGTCGCGCGACAGATGGGCATATCCCCGGCGCAACTGTTCGGCTGGCGCCGCAAGGCGTTGGCCAAGGTAGAAGCGAGTACGGCGCCGACGAAGCCGTCGTCGACAGAGGTCGTCACAGCCATCTCGGTGCCGGTGTTGGAGATCGTGATTGGCGACACCGTAATCCGTGTCGGCGCCGACATTGGTGAAGCGGCTCTTCGTCGGGTGCTGCGTGCGGTTCGACAGTCATGATCCCGACCGGCGTCAAGGTGTTCCTGGCGAGCGAGCCGGTGGACTTCCGCAAGGGGCCGGATGGCTTGCTGTCGTTGGTCCGCGACAGCGGTGCCGATCCATTTGGTGGCGCAGTCTATGTGTTCCGAGCCAAGCGCAAGGACCGGATCAAGATCGTGTGGTGGGACGGCAGTGGCGTGTGTCTTTACGCCAAGCGCCTGGAGACGTCCGAGTTCTGCTGGCCCCGGCAGATGGTCGGGCGCATCCGGTTGAACGCATCGCAGTTGATGGCCTTGGTTGAAGGTCTCGACTGGAAGCGCGTCCGCCCGCTCGATGTCCGGCGGCCCCAGAGCGCCGGTTGAGGCCGAAGATACTGCTCAATCCATTGGAAAGACGTGCATTTTTGTCTCTTCTGTGATATGGTTTGGGCAATGAGTGATCCGTTGTCCTCCCTTCCTAATGACCTTGAAGCGCTGAAGGCGTTCGCCTTGGCCATGGCTGAGAAGGCCGCCCATGCGGATCGTCTCGAAGCGGAAGTTGCCGCGCTCAAAGCCCAGAACATGGATGTTGAGGCGCGGCTCGCCCGGCTGACGTCACTCCTGAAGTCACTGGAACGCGCTCGCTACGGCAAGCGGTCCGAGAAGCTCGGCCCGGATGCCGTTGAACAGCAGAGCTTCGTGTTCGAGGAGATCGAGACCGGCATCGCCGAGATCAAGGCCAATCTCGACAAGGCTTCAGGTGTGGCCGACAGGACCAAGCGGGCGCCACGTCCGCGTAAGGGGTTTGCTGCCCACCTCGAGCGGATCGAGGTGGTGATCGAGCCCGAGATCCCCGCCGACTTCCTCGGCCTCACGAAGATCCAGATCGGCGAAGACGTCAGTGAACGGCTCGATGTGCTTCCTGCTCGCTTCCGGGTGATCGTGACGCGCCGGCCCAAGTATGCCTTCCGTAACGCCGATGGCGTGATCCAAGCTCCGGCTCCGAGCCACATCATCGAAGGTGGCCTGCCGACCGAAGCGCTGCTGGCGATGATAGCCGTGTCCAAATATGCCGATGGCCTGCCTCTCTATCGGCAGGCGGCCATCTACGCCCGCGATGGCGTCGAGCTCGATCGGTCGATGACGGCGCCATGGATGGGACGGCTTGGCTTCGAACTCGAGCCCCTGACTGAGCATCTGATGCAGAAGATCAAACAGGGGGAGCGGATCTTCGCCGACGAGACGACGCTGCCAACCCTCAGTCCCGGAGCTGGTAAGGTCAAGAAGGCTTGGCTTTGGGCTTATGCTCGGGACGATCGGCCGTTCGGTGGCGACGGCCTGCCGATGGTCGTCTACCGCTTCGAGGATAGTCGGGCAGGTGCTTGCGCCGACCGACATCTCGCCGGCTATCGTGGCATCCTGCAGGTCGACGGCTACGGTGCCTATCAGCATCTGGAGAAGCCGGAGCCGGGAGAGAACCGGGCGGTCATGCTGGCCGGTTGCTGGGCGCATGTCCGCCGCAAGTTCTTCGAGCTTCATGCCAACGGCGAATCCGAACTGGCGACCATCACGGTCGAACGGATGAAGAGGCTCTGGGCCATCGAGACCGAAGTTCGCGGTCAGCAACCCGGCCTCAGGGTATCGGCTCGTCGACAGGTATCAGCGCCGATCATCGACGAATTGTTCGGACTGTGGGAAACAGAGCTCGGGCGCATCTCGCAGAAATCCAAGCTCGCCGAAGCCATTCATTATGCCCTCTCGCGCCGCCAATCGCTGGAGCGCTTCCTTGACGACGGCCGCATCGACATTGACAGCAACATCGTCGAGCGGGCGATCAGGCCCCAGGCCATTACGAGGAAGAACGCACTCTTCGCAGGTTCGGACGGCGGCGGCCGGACCTGGGCGACCATCGCCAGCCTGCTCCAGACCGCCAGGATGAACGACGTCGATCCCTTTGCTTGGTTGAAGCTCACGCTGGAGCGCCTCGCCAACGGCTGGCCCAACAGTCGCATCGAAGAGCTCATGCCCTGGAACTTCCAGGCAGTCTGAACGGCCTCCGCTCAGCGCTTACGCTGTACCTTTACGTGGCCATTGATCGCACGAGCAAATTCGCCTTCGTGCAGGTCGTCAGAAAGACCGGGCGAACCTCGGCGTCCGCCTTCCTCGTGGCCCTCATTCAGGCAGTGCCCTATCGGATCCATACCGTTCTGAC
>JARKPC010000259.1 GCA_029975435.1 Propionivibrio sp.
GGTCAAGGAACAGGCGCTGGTGTCGATCACCGGCAAGCGGATACCGGTGCATCCGCAGAGCATCTGCGTGCATGGCGACAACGCCGAGGCGGTGGCCACCGCCAAAGCCCTGCGCGACGGACTGCAAAAGGCCGGGTATACGATGGCTACCATCCCGGACGTTTTCGCTGCAACGCGCTGACTCCGCATTTCACACCCCCTCAAAAGCAGACGGCGGCCACTTGGCCGCCGTCTGCGTTCGGGGTTTTCCGAATGATCAGTACGAGGAAGCCGCACGTGCCGCCTGGTCGTAGCGGCCCGACAGGGTACGCAGCAACTGGGCTACATCGCCAAAACGCCTGTTCTCCTCGTCCTGGCCCGAGAAGCCCGGCAGCAGGCAGGCTTCGCGGACTTCGCGATAACGCTCGCAAAGCGCTGCCCCGTCTTTTGTCGCGCTGAGGAAGACTTCCTTCCCGCGCTTCGTGCCGACCACCAGTTTCATGCCGATCAGCTTCTTGACCGAATACGACACCACGTGCGTGTCTTCGATATTCAATACGAAGCAAATATCGGCCAGCCGCTTGGCCGAATCCCGATGGTTGATGTGATGCATGACCAGCACGTCCACCGGGGTCATGTCCTTGACGCCGGCGGCGCTCATGCAGCGGATCATCCATCGGTTGAAGGCGTGCGTGGCGATGATCAACCCGAATTCGATCTCCGAAAGCTCGGGAGACTTCGGGGAAACGAGGTGGGCCGAAGAAACGATGCGCTGTCTTCTCTCGCCGCGCCCCTTGGTGTTCGTGGAGTTTTCCATTCGGTTTTCCGCAAAATGTGAAGAGATCATGCGAATTCTACATTGACAATACATTGACGGTTTATTAACGTTAGTCGCGCGTGGTCTGGGATGGGTTCTGCTTGTGACCAACGGTATCTGAACTGTATTTGACGTCGCCTGGTTTCGCTCTCGGTTTGACTTTCGCCCCGGTCGGTCACCGACTGGCCGGTTCTGGTTACCCCTGGAAATGGAGAACTCTATGTTGAAGACGCTTGTTGCCGTCAGTGCCGCCACGACAGCGCTGTTGTGCGGATCTGTCAATGCCCAGCAGAAATGGGACATGCCGACCGGCTATCCCGGGAATAATTTCCACACCGAAAATATCGTCCAGTTCGCCGCCGACGTGGAAAAGGCAACCGGCGGAAAACTGAAGATCACGGTTCATGACAACGGTTCCCTGTTCAAAGCCAACGAGATCAAGCGCGCCGTGCAGGGCGGGCAGGCCGATATCGGCGAGATCATCATTTCCGGCTATTCGAACGAAGATCCGATGTTCGGCCTCGATTCCATTCCCTTCCTGGCGACCGGTTATCCGGAAGCAAAGAAGCTCTGGAATGTCTCCAAGGCGGCGACCGAGGCCCGTCTGGCCAAGCAGGGGCTCAAGGTGCTGTACGCCGTTCCGTGGCCGCCGCAGGGAATCTATAGCGCCAAGCCGCTCAATTCCGCGGCCGACCTGAAGGGCGTCAAGTGGCGCGCCTACAACCCGAACACCAGCCGCATCGCGCAGCTGGTCGGCGCCCAGCCGGTGACGATTCAGGCTGCCGAGTTGACGCAGGCCCTGGCGACGGGTGCGGTCAGCGCCTTCATGACCTCCGGCGCCACCGGTTATGACAGCAAGGTCTGGGAGCAGGTCAAGTACTACTACGACGTCAGCGCCTGGCTGCCGAAGAACCTGGTGATCGTTTCCAAGAAGGCCTTCGACGCGCTCGACAAGCCGATGCAGGACGCCGTGCTCAAGTCAGCCGCCGCCGCCGAAGCCAGGGGCTGGAAAATCAGCGAAGAGAAAAACAACTGGTACAAGGAACAGCTTGCCAAGAATGGCATGAAGGTCGAAACCGGCTCCGAGCAGCTGCGCTCCGATTTCAAGAAAGTCGGGCTGATCATCATTGCGGACTGGACGACGCAAACCGGCGCCGAAGGTCAGGCCATCATCGACGCGTTCCGCAAGTAGGCTCGGCGTCATTCGGACCGTCACGATGTTGCAGTCGCCGCGCGCCGAACAGGGCGAATCCCTGGCCGAGCGACTGCGCTGCGCCGACTCCGCCACGCCGGCGGGGCGGGCGTCGTTGTAAACCACCGGGCGACGATCCAGTCGCCCGTTTCATTTCGAGGGAAGTCAATGCGTTCCTTGTTGAACGGCCTGTTCAACGCAGCAGGCTATCTGGCCGGGGTATTCATGATCGGAACCCTGCTGGCGGTTCTATCCAGCATCTTCGGGCGCATCATTCCCGCGCTGGAGGTGCATGGGGCCGATGCCTATGCCGGCTATTGCATGGCCGCCTCCGCTTTTCTGGCCCTGGCGACGACCCTGCGGCGCGGCGAGCACATCCGGGTCACGTTGATCATCAACCGACTGTCGCCGACGGCGCATCGGTGGCTGGATGTGTTCTGCCATGTCATCGCGCTCGGCGTTTCGGCCCTGCTGGCCTGGTATTCGATCCGGCTGGTCAGCCAGTCGTTCAGCTTCAACGATATCTCCACGGGCCTGGATGCCACCCCGTTGTGGATCCCGCAACTCGGAATGGCCGCGGGAACGACGGTTTTCGCGCTGGCTTTCGCCGCGGATCTCGTCGATCTTCTGACTGGACAAAAAATCAGGGAAACGCCAAAAGAAGGCGAACCGGCCCGGGTCGAATAGGAACAGGACAAATCATGGATTTTTACATCACCGCCTTATTGATAATCGTCCTGTTCGCCATTCTCGGCAGCGGCGTGTGGATCGGTTTGTCGCTGGCCGGAGTCGCCTGGGTCGGCATGCAGCTGTTTACCACGCGTCCCGTCGGCGACGCCATGGTCATTACCATCTGGGGCTCTTCGTCGTCATGGACGCTGACGGCATTGCCGCTGTTCATCTGGATGGGTGAAATCCTCTTTCGCACCAAGCTGTCCGAGGACATGTTCAAGGGGCTGGCGCCGTGGCTGGAAAAAATCCCTGGCCGCCTGCTTCACGCCAACATCATCGGCTGCACGATTTTCGCCGCCGTCTCCGGTTCCTCGGCGGCCACCTGCGCCACCATCGGCAAGATGGCCTTGCCGGAGCTCAAGAAACGCGGCTATCCGGATTCGATATCCATCGGCACGCTGGCCGGCGCCGGGACGCTCGGTCTGCTGATTCCGCCGTCGATCATCATGATCGTCTATGGCGTGACGGCCAATGTCTCGATCGCCAAGCTGTTCATCGCCGGCGTGTTCCCCGGCCTGATTCTGGCGGGATTGTTCATGGCTTACACCATCGTATGGGCGCTGATGCATCCGGATCGAATCCCGCCGGCGGACCAGCACCTGACCTTCCGCCAGAAGCTGTACGAGTCGCGGCACCTGATTCCCGTGGTGACGCTGATTTCCGCGGTGCTCGGCTCGATCTACACCGGAATTGCCACGGCTACCGAAGCGGCGGCCCTGGGTGTCGTCGGCTCGATGATCATTGCTGCCATTCAGGGCGAGCTGACCTGGAAGAACTTCATCGACAGCCTGATGGGCGGCACGCGCTTGTACTGCATGATCGCCCTTATTCTGGCCGGCGCGGCCTTCCTCACGCTGTCGATGGGCTACATCGGCCTGCCGCGGCATCTGGCCGAGTGGATCACCAGCCTGCATCTGCCTCCGCTGGCGCTGATTTGCGCGCTGATGGTGTTCTTCATCGTCCTTGGTTGTTTCCTGGATGGCATCTCGATGGTCGTATTGACCATGGGCGTGCTCCTGCCCACGGTCGAGCGTGCTGGATTCGATCTGCTGTGGTTCGGCATTTTCGTGGTGCTGGTGGTCGAGATGGCGCAGATCACCCCGCCGGTCGGATTCAATCTCTTTGTCTTGCAGGGCATGACCCGAAAGGAGATTTCGTGGCTGTCGAGGCAGGCTTTCCCCATGTTCGTGCTGATGGTTTTGATGGTGCTGCTGATGTATTTCGTGCCCGGGATCACCAGTTGGTTGCCGCAGCACATGGCGAATTGAGAACTGGGTATGAGTAACGTAGTTGCCCCAACGGAAAGGCCGGTTCGTCTGCTTGCCCTGGGCGATTGTGCCTGGACGGTTGAATTTGGGGATGTGATTGACCCGGTGGTGCATGGACGAGTATTGGGGTTGGCGGGGGCGCTGGAAGCGCGGCGCGAGGCGTTGCGCGCTGGTGGGGTGGTTGAGCTGGATTCCCCGTTCGCTGCGATCGTCGACGTTGTCCCGACGTTCCGATCCTTGACGGTGCATTTTGATCCGTTGAAGTGTGACGGAGAGCGTCTGGGGGAGGAGCTGCTCGGGTTGGCCCGTTCGGCCGGATCGGCGGGAGCGCGGGGCCGACGGTGGGCCTTGCCGGTATGCTTCGACGCCGACTTTGCCCCGGACCTGGAGGATCTTGCGCAGAGCAAGGGGCTCACGCGGGAGGCGGTCATC
>JARKPC010000261.1 GCA_029975435.1 Propionivibrio sp.
GGTCAAGGAACAGGCGCTGGTGTCGATCACCGGCAAGCGGATACCGGTGCATCCGCAGAGCATCTGCGTGCATGGCGACAACGCCGAGGCGGTGGCCACCGCCAAAGCCCTGCGCGACGGACTGCAAAAGGCCGGGTATACCCTGACTACCATTCCCAATATCGCCTCGGCCATGAAGTAGGCGGCGCTCTTCGCCCAGGAACCCTCGGGCCAGATTGCCTGTCCGAGGGGCATGAAACGCATAACCCCTTGCCGTTTGATGCTGGTGCTCCTGGCGTCCGTAGTCCTTTTTGTTCACGCGGAAGTCGCGACGGCACAATCATCGCCGCCATTCCGTGCCGTCACGCTGACGGAAGGGCTGGAATATCCGTGGGGGCTGGCTTTCCTGCCGGACGGGAAGATGCTCGTTACCGAGCGTCCAGGGCGTTTGCGCCTGGTCGGTGCGGACGGGCGACTCGATCCGCGGCCGATCGGTGGCGTGCCGGCCGTCGCCGCCGTGGGGCAGGGCGGCCTGCTTGATGTTGTGCTGCATCCCGACTTTGCGCGCAATGGCTGGATCTACCTCTCCTACGCAGCGCACGGGGCGGGCGGTTACGGCACCGAAGTGGCGCGCGCCCGGCTGGAAGGACATGCCTTGCGCGATCTGAAGGTGATTTTCTCCATGCGCCCGAAAACAACGACCGGGCATCATTTCGGGTCACGCCTGGTTTTCGACCGGCAGGGTTACTTGTACATCACGCTCGGTGACCGGGGCGAGATGGATCGGGCGCAACGGCTGGATGACCATGCCGGATCGGTGATCCGCCTGCACGACGACGGGCGGGTTCCCGCCGACAACCCCTTCGTAGCGGTGCCGAACGCCCTGCCGGAGAAGTTCACCCTCGGCAACCGCAACATCCAGGGCGCCGCGCTGCACCCGGTGACCGGGGCGCTTTGGGCGCACGAGCACGGTCCGCAAGGCGGCGACGAAATCAACATCATTCGCGCGGGTACCAACTACGGCTGGCCGGTGATCACCTACGGGCGCAACTACGGCAGCGGAACGCCCATCGGCGAGGGAACGCACAAGGCCGGCATGGCGCAGCCGCTGTGGCAATGGACGCCGTCGATCGCGCCTTCGGGAATGGCCTTCTACACCGGGGACAGATTTCCGGCGTGGCGCGGCAATCTCTTCGTCGGCGCCTTGCGCGGGCAGATGCTCGTTCGACTGGAACTCGACGGCGAGCGCATCGTTCGGGAGGATCGTTTGCTGGAGAACACGGTTGGGCGTATCCGCGACGTGCGCAACGGGCCGGACGGATTCCTTTACCTGCTGATCGACGACGCGCGCGGACGACTCATCCGTCTTGAGCCGGGTTCCGGCCGGTAATCCCGCGGTGCTCATGATACCGGCGAGGGCCGGTATGGCTTAAACTCACGGCTTTCCTGCCGTGGACGCTCCATGATCAAGAACAACCTGAACGACCTGCTGGCGCGTATCCAGACGCTGCAGGAAGACGTCGAGGAAGAGTATCGCAAGGCCCGCGAGGAACTTCAGGAAAAGCAGGCCCAGTTGGCCGAAGAGTTCCTGCGGCAGCAGAAGCGCTACAAGATCGGGCTGTTCCGCTTCCTGGTCCGCAGCAATATCCTCGACATCATCACGGCGCCGGTCATCTACATCGGGTGGATTCCCTTCCTGCTGATGGATCTGTTCGTGACGGTCTACCAGACCGTCTGCTTTCCGGTCTATCGCATCCCGAAGGTGAAACGTTCGGACTACCTGGTGTTCGACCGGGAAGACTTGCCGTACCTGAACATCATCGAGAAATTCAATTGTTTTTACTGCTCCTACGGCAACGGTGTCGCTGCCTACACCCGTGAGGTGGCTGCGCGCACCGAGCAGTACTGGTGTCCGATCAAGCATGCACGGCGAATCAAGGCGGCGCACGAGCGCTATCCGCGATTTTTCGATCACGGCGACGCCGAGGCGTTCCGGCAGGGGCTGACCCGCCTGCGGCGCCAATTCGACGACGAACCCGGGAAAAAACCGGAAACAAAGGAAAGAATGGAATGAGCCAGATACAACGCTATCGCGACAACCTGCAGGACGAAATCGACGGTGCGGCGCTTTATACGGCGCTGTCCCGGCACGAGCGCGACGAGACGCGCCAGGACCTGTTTTTGCAACTGGCCCAGGCCGAAAACGAACACGCCGATGTTTGGCGCGACAGGCTGATGGCAGCAGGAGTCAGCGATTTTCCGCTCGGGCCGTCCTTGAAAACCCGTTTGTTGATCAGGCTGGTGCGTTATTTTGGCCCGGGATTCGTCCTGCCCGTGGTGGCTGCCAACGAATTCGCTGACCGCAACAAGTACGCCGGCCAGTCCGATGCACTGCGCATGTCTGCCGATGAGCACGGGCATGCGGCGGTGATCCGGGCGGCCGCCGGCCATGGCGGCCCAGTGGGTGGATCGGACATCGCCGGGGCGGAACGCTGGCACCGCGGCGGGTCCGGCAACGAATTGCGCGCGGCCGTGCTCGGCGTCAACGATGGCCTGGTGTCGAACTTTTGCCTGGTCATGGGCGTGGCCGGTGCGGGTGCCGCATCGGCGACCGTGCTGCTCACCGGGGTCGCCGGTCTGGTGGCCGGAGCATTGTCGATGGCGCTCGGCGAATGGCTGTCGGTGACCAACGCCAGTGAACTGGCGCGCACCCAGATCGAAAAGGAAGCCGAGGAACTGGAGCAGACACCGGAGGCGGAGAAGAAGGAACTGGCGCTCATCTATCAGGCCAAGGGCATCGAACGCGAACATGCCTGGGAGATCGCCTCGAAGGTCATGGAGAACCGGGAAACGGCGCTGGATACCCTGGTGCGCGAGGAGTTAGGCATCGACCCGTCCGAACTCGGCGGCAACCCCTGGAGCGCGGCGGGCGTGTCGTTGCTGCTCTTCGCCCTGGGCGCGATTTTCCCGATTTTCCCGTTCCTGTGGCTGGACAACTCACAGGCCATTGTCGCCAGCATCGTCCTCAGCCTGATCGGGCTGGGCGTCGTGGGCATGGTGACTTCGCTGTTCAACGGACGCAGCTTTGGATATTCCGCCATCCGTCAGATTGTCTTTGGCGGTGTGGCCGCGGCCATAACGTTCGGGGTCGGCATCCTGTTCGGGGCGACCATCGTTTGAGCTTCCGGATGCGGTCGATCGGATTGGAACTGTCCTGGTCGCGAGGGGCCGTGACAAACACGGACAACTCGGGTCCGTCGGCCGTACGCGGCGCATGCCGTTTGAGCCGCGCGTTTTTCGCTGTGGTGTCCTCGATGTTCCTGATCGGAACCGCGCCGGCCGAGGAGCCGTTGTTGATCAACGTGGATGGGGGGAATCCGCCGTTCATGTACGAGCAGGGCGGCCGGGCCGAGGGGATATACCCGAAGATCATCAGCGCTGCGTTTGCCAGAATCGGCCAGCCGGTAATCATAGAAGCCAAGCCATGGAGACGCGGCTTGTCGGAAATTGACGAAGGCAAGGCCGGTGTCGGCGGAATCTACCGAAACGAAGAGAGAGACCGCAAGTACGATTTCAGTGCCGCGCTGATGCGCGAGAACGTTGCTGTTTATTTTTGTAGTGACCGCCCGCTGGTCTTCAGAGGCATTCATGACCTCAAAGGCAAAAAGGTTGGCGTGCTGCGCGGATGGAGTTACGGCAACGAGTTCGATGCTGCCCGCAAGGCAGGGTTCTTTTCAGTGGACGAATCGCCAAGTGATCGGGCAAATCTGTTGAAACTGACGGCAGGCCGTCTCGATGTCGTCCTGTCGATCGAAGAGTCCGGCCGAGCCGTCATTGTTGCCGAAGCGCTGACCGGAATCGAACGGAGCAGCGTGTTCCTTACTTCCAACTATGCGTATCTTGCTTTCAGCAAGACTAAAAGCAAGAAGGCGTTACTCGAAAAGTTCAACCAGGCCATTGCCGAAATGAGGCAGGACGGATCGTTTGACAGAATTGTTGCCAAGGAACTGGCCCGATAGGCCAGCCCGCCACGTCACTGCCGGTAGCATGCCCGTCCATAGAGGATCGTCCGGCGTGCGCAATCTGTCGACCTCTTGAATTCCTTCCGGGCCGGTGCCATCTTGAATTTACGACGGCTGTTCGAGAGCCTCTAGAAATGGAGCTTTCATGCAATTCAAGGACTACTACCAAATCCTCGGAGTGAAGCGCGAGGCCACGGCGGAAGATATCAAGAAGGCCTTCCGCAAGCTGGCGCGCAAGTATCATCCGGACGTTTCGAAGGAAAAGGACGCCGAGCAGCGCATGCAGGAGATCAACGAGGCCTACACGGTCCTCTCCGATCCCGAGCGGCGCGCGGCTTATGACCAGGTTGGCAGCGGATATCAGCCCGGACAGGATTTTCGTCCGCCGCCCGATTGGGACGCCGGTTTCGAGTTTTCCACGCATGGTTTTTCGCCCGGCGACGCCGCCGGGTTCAGCGACTTTTTCTCGCAGTTGTTCGGCGGCATGGGCCAACATGGGATGGGCGGCTTTCGTTCCCACCGCGGTGCCGGTGCCTATCAGGCGCGCGGCGAAGACCATCACGCCAAGGTCGTGCTCGATATCGAAGACGCCTTTCACGGGGCCACCCGGCAGATTTCGTTGCGCGTGCCCAAACTCGACGCGCAGGGGCACGTGACGCTGGAAAATCGCACGCTGAACGTGAAGATTCCCGTCGGGGTGCGCGAAGGCCAGGTCATCCGTCTGGCCGGGCAGGGCGCGCCGGGATTCAACGGGGCGCCGGCAGGGGATCTGATGCTCGAGGTGCATTTCCGTCCGCACGACCGCCTGCGCGCCGAAGGGCGCGACCTGCATCTTGAACTGCCCATCGCGCCCTGGGAAGCGGCGCTGGGCGCAGTCGTCGGCGTCGACCTGCCGGACAGCCAGCTCAAGGTGCGCGTCCCGGCCGGGGCGCAGAGCGGAGGCTCGCTGCGCGTGCGCGGCAAGGGCATTCCCGGCAATCCGCCCGGCGATCTGATCCTGACCCTCCAGGTCGTGCTGCCCCCCGCGGATACGCCGAAGGCCCGCGAACTCTACGCAACCATGGCGCGCGAGCTTGGGTTTGATCCACGCCATCCGTCCCGGAGTTGAGCCATGCGCAATGATGAAATCCTGATCGGCACCCTGATGGAGGAGAGCTGGCTGACGATCGAGCAGATGGCGGCGGCTTGCCGCGCCGAACCCGAGTGGCTGCTGCGACATCTCGACGAGGGCCTGTTTCCCGATGCGGAAAGCGTGGCCGGCGTGTGGCGTTTTTCGGGAACCTGCCTGTTGCGCGCGCGGCGCATGCATGAACTCGAGCGAAATTTCGACGCCGTGCCGGAACTTGCAGCGCTGGTTGCCGACCTGCTCGAGGAAATGGATGAACTGCGCCTGATCGTCGGCCGCTCCGCGCGCGGGTGACCGAACCATGTCTGGCGAGATCTGGCACCGGCACGCCTGGAGCAACCGCATCCAGACCGTGTTACTGGTAGTCTCGCTGATCGCCATTACCGCACTGGCCGGGTTTCTGCTGGTCGGCCCAGACGGGGTGTGGATGGCTCTGGTTGCGTGCGCTGTGGCTTTGCTCGTCGAGCCGGCGACGGCCAGACTGACCTTGCGTCTCTACGGGGCGCGCCCGATTCATCCCCGTTCGGCACCAGACCTCTGGCGCCTGATGGATGAAATAGCCCGGCGCGCTGAGTTGCCGGCAGTTCCCGAACTGCACTACATTCCGAGTCCGCTGATCAACGCCTTTGCGGTAGGCAACCGCCGGCATCCGGCGATTGCGCTGACGCACGGCCTGCTCGAACAGTTGCCGCCGCGCGAACTGGTCGGTGTTCTGGCGCATGAGACGGCTCACATCGCGCATGGCGATTTGCGCGTCATGGGCCTGGCCGATTACGTAAGCCGCCTGACCAGCCTGTTTGCCCTGCTCGGGCAGTTGCTGATCCTGTTTTCCCTGCCGCTGCTGCTTGGCGGTCAGGAGGCGATCAACTGGGCCGGGTTTCTGTTGCTTGTGTTTTCGCCGCACCTGGCGACGCTCTCGCAACTGGGCTTGTCGCGCGTGCGCGAATTCGATGCCGACCTCGCCGCGGCCCGGCTGACCGGCGACCCGCGCGGGCTGGCGTCGGCGCTGGCACATATCGAAGGAAGTTCCGCGTCGTGGCGCAACGTGCTGATGCCCGGATGGGGCAACCCCGAGCCGTCATGGCTGCGTACCCACCCGGCGACCGAAGAGCGCATTCGCCGCCTGCTCGAACTGGTGCCGGAATCCGTGCCTCCGCGCTGGCAGGATTTCAGCGCGGTCCGCCCGGAAGTCTTCGGCCGGATCAGGCAACGGCCGCGCTGGACTATTGGCGGGTTATGGCGTTAACCGGCTGTTGCTCGTCGCGACCACGGATTGCCGTCAATTCACACGTCCGGGTGTTCCCGTGCCGTTAGGCAGGTTCGAGCGCTGCCAGATCCAGCCCTAGAGATGATGCGCAAGAAAACGTGCCAGAGCGGGACCCGTGAAAACGACGATGAGCAGGCGTGCGGTCTGGAAGGCCATCACGAACGGAATGTCCACGCCTGCCGATGTGGCGATGATCGCCACGGAATCCAGGCCTCCCGGGCTGGTAGCCAGATAGGCGGTGAGCGGGTCGATATTGGACAGACGGGTCAGCCCGAACGCTATTCCGGCGCATGCCGTAACCAGGCAGGCAATCGACAGGAACATCGACGGCAAGGCTCGTCCAGCCTGTATCAACGCCTGGCGCGTAAAACGCAACCCTATGCTCCAGCCCAGAATTACATAGGTGAGCGCCAGAATCCACGGTGGCAGGACGATATTCATGATGCCGTTGGCCTGCAATGTGCTGCCGAGAACGAGCGGCACCAGCAACGCACCTCCCGGTATCTTGAGACGGTGGCCAACGAGAGCGCCGCCGGCGGCGAGCGCGAGCGTGCCCGCCAGGCGCAGCCAGGAAACCTCGGCAAACCAGTGGGCGAAAATGCTGGGCGGAGTGGCGCTGTGATCTATCCACAGGTGGGAAACGAGGGTGGCCAGCACGGTCACAATCACGACGCGCAGGTATTGCATGACCGCCACCAGGCGCATGTCTCCTCCATGCGCATCGGACATCAGTGTCATGACGGCGGCTCCGCCGGGAGAGCATCCCCAGACGGCCGTCGTCCCCGGAAGTATCTTCCTTTGCGCCAGGATCCAGCCCATGCCCGCGCACGCAAGAATCACGATCGCGGTGACCGAGACGAAAAGCAGCCAATCTTCCCTCAACGATATCAAGATTTCCGAGGTGATGCTGCGTGCAACGAGACAACCCACGACGCCTTGGGCGACTACAAACGCAGTGCGCGTGATGCGCGGGGTTCCGTCGGCGATGGCGACAAGGATCGATCCCAGCATTGCCCCGAGCAGCAGAGCGGCGGGGAGGCGGAAGGCATCGAACACGCTGGCGAAGATCATCGACAGGGCGAGCAAGACGACCCAATGAACAATGGATCGTCGGCCTTTCAGGGACGGGAACTTGCTGCCGGGTTCTTTCATGGTGTTTTCAGGGTCGAGGCGATTAGGGCTTTGGACGTCAGGTGGTGACCGGGTCAGGACGAAAACCCCCGGGTCGCGCCTCAGTCGCGAAAAAGGAGCGACACTCCTTTTTTGGAATGGGGAAGCCTGCAAAAAGCGCCATTCTACCGCCCCAGCGGCCAGGCTAGGACTCAGGCTGCAACGTGGCCTGAATTTCCATCTGCTGCTCGCCACGTTTGATGGTCAGGGTCACCGTTTCTCCGACCTTGAAATCATCGATCCGTGACAGATAGCGGCCGACGCTTTCGACCGGCTTGCCGTTGATGGCGGTGATGATGTCGCCTGGAATCACCCGCCCGTCGCGCGTGAGCTGAGCCCCCTTCAGTCCGGCGGTTTCGGCGGCGCTGCCGGAGCTGACTTTGAGGATATAGACGCCCTTGGTGCCGAGGGAACGGATCAGGCGCTCGTTCAATCCCTCGTCGATCTGGATGCCCAGTACCGGGCGGATGTACTTGCCCTTGGCTATCAGTTGCGGAACCACGCGCGCGACAGTGTCGACGGGAACGGCGAAACCGATGCCGGCCGAGGCGCCGCTCGGGCTGTAGATCGCGGTGTTGATGCCGATCAGGCGCCCGGCGGAGTCGAGCAGGGGGCCACCGGAGTTGCCGGGGTTGATCGCTGCGTCGGTCTGGATCAGGTGTTCGACGCTTCGACTGCTGCTGGTGCCATCACTTCCGCCCAGCGAACGGTCGAGTGCGGAAACGATGCCGCTGGTCAACGTCCAGTCGAGCCCGAAGGGGTTGCCGATGGCGAACACCTTCTGGCCGACGCGCAGATCGTTGCTGGTGCCGAGCGGCACCGGTGGCGGGCGCTTGAAACCGACGCCGATGCGCAGGACGGCGATGTCGTGCGCCGGGCTGGCGCCGACCAAGGCCGCCTGGTAGTCGCGCCCGTCGGAGAGGCGAACGATCGCCTCGCTCGCCCCCTCGATGACGTGGTAGTTGGTGATCACGTGGCCGGCGTCGTCCCAGATGAAGCCGGAGCCGGTGCCGCGCGGCACGGTGAACACGTTGCGCGTCCAGAAGTCGCGGACCTGGGATCGGGTGGTGATGAATACCACCGAGTCCTTGGCTTTTTCGAACAGTTCGATGGTCGCCTTTTCGTCGGCGGCCAGATCGCCGCGCGCGGTGACCGTGCGCGGCGCCGAGTCGGTCGGGGCAAACCAGGCCTCGAGGCGCGGCAGAAAATGATTCAGCAGGATCAGGAGAATTCCGGCGAGGGTGATCCAGAGAACGCGTGACTGGAACCGCGATGTGTCGCGGGGGTAGGGAGAATTCATGGTTTGAAATGGTTTATGCGCGGCCTGCGGACACTCCGAATGATAGAGGATGTCTGCCGTCGCGCGATTGCTTTTTTGACGGTGAAATGTGCTATTTTCGAAACCTTGGTCCAGTTTCGGCGGCTCCGTCCGGGGCCGTTGACGCAAACACGAAATCCGGAGTTCGCATGATGTTCGACAACGCCTTGCCCGAGATGCTGCGTGACCACGAGCAGATTCGTCGGCTTTCGATGCAGTTCCTGTTCGATAACCTCGAAGAGTTGTGCGAGGGAACCGTCGTCGTCGATCGCGAGGCGCGCATCGTATGGATCAACGAACGCTACGCGACGCGACTGGGCGCGAAGTCCGCTGCGGACGCGATCGGGAAGGCTGTCGAGGAAGTCATTCCAAACAGCCTGATGCGCAAGGTAGTGACGACCGGTCAACACATCCTGCTCGATCTGATGGAAACGAAGGAGGCGACGTTCGTGGTCATGCGTTTCCCGCTCAGGGACGAGAGCGGCGAAATCATCGGCGCGGCCGGATTTGCCCTGTTTGACCAGGTGCAATCCCTGAAGCCCCTGTTTGCCAAGCTCGAGGCCATTCAGCAGGAACTGGCGGCGACCAAGAAACGCCTGGCCGAGGAACGGCGGACGAAATACACCTTCTCGAATTTTGTCGGTTCGAGCCCCGTATGCATGGAAGTGAAGCACCATGCACGTCGGGCCGCGCAGCTCGACGCAACGGTGCTGTTGCTGGGCGAAACCGGGACCGGCAAGGAACTGTTGGCGCATGCAATCCACGCGTCATCGACGCGGGCCGAAAAGCCGTTCGTCGGCGTCAATGTGGCGGCCATTCCGGATGCCTTGCTGGAAACAGAGTTCTTCGGCGCCGTATCGGGAGCCTATACCGGGGCCGACAAGCGCGGGCGCAAGGGCAAGTTCGAACTGGCGGACGGAGGCACGTTGTTCCTCGACGAGATCGGCGACATGCCGCTGCAACTGCAGTCGAAGTTGCTGCGCGTGCTGCAGGAGCAGGAATTCGAACCGGTCGGATCGAATGTGGTGAAAAGCATCGATGTGCGGGTGATTGCCGCAACCAGCGTGGATCTTCAGAAAAAGGTCGAGGAAGGGCTGTTCCGGGCCGACCTCTATTACCGGCTCAACGTGCTGGCAATACACGTTCCTCCGCTGCGGGAACGCGCCGCCGACATGGAAGCTCTGTGCGAGAACATCCTCGAACAAATCGAGCATCGCACCGGGCTGGCCCACCGCGAACTGACGCCGGAGGCGATCGACCGCCTGCGCCGGTGCGAATGGCGGGGCAATGTGCGCGAGTTGCATAACGTGCTCGAGAAAGTGCTCATGCATTCCGACAAGGCACGGATTGGCGTGGCTGACCTGGAAGGAGTCGTGCCGGCAGAAGCGCTGGCGGTGATGCCCCCCGACGCCGGTCAGGAAGCCCTGACCGCCGAAGCGGTCCGCCCCTATGCCGTTGAGCTGGAAGCATTCGAGAGGAAAGTGCTGGCGAACGCCCTGCGGGCGGCCAATGACCGCGTCGAGGAGGCGGCCCGCATGCTGGGCATGGCGCGCGCGACCCTCTATCGCAAATTGCATAACCTGGGCATGGTGTCTCAATAATGAGACAAGTCGCATTTTTGCGACTGCATCTTAACCCGATTTTTTCACAAAAGCAGGCGAATCTCGTTTAACCCATTGATACAATTGGGGTTACGCCAATAACACTTTGTAAGAAGCCTAAACGAG
>JARKPC010000015.1 GCA_029975435.1 Propionivibrio sp.
CCAGATCGAGGCGCTCGACCAGCTGCGCCGGGTCATCAAACGCGGCGGCGTCACGCGCGAAAACCTCATCTGAGTTGTTATATAGTGCTGCCTTGGCTGCTTGTTCGGGCAGTCAAGTGGTCTGCTTCGCAAATAACGGAACACGAGAACTTGTCTTTGCCCGTCTGGCGTTGTTGCTCATCCTCGCGATAGCTGGCTATCGCTGCGGTTCGCGCCTAGCCAGCCAAGCAAATCCTGCGTTTTCGTTCAGTCCCGCCATTTACGAAGCAGACCACTAGCGGCCCGCAACGGCCAGGCGGCGCTCGCGCACTCCTTGGGCAAGAATTTCCAGCAGCGCCACGGAATCCTCCCAGCCGAGGCAGGCGTCGGTCACGCTCTTGCCGCGCTCGAGCGATTTTCCCGGCTCGATATTCTGTCGCCCTTCGACGAGGTGGGACTCGACCATTGCCCCGATGATCCGGTCCTCGCCGGCGGCGAGTTGCGCCGCGACATCGCGGGCGACATCGAGCTGGCGCCGGAAGTCGCGATTGCTGTTGGCATGCGACAGGTCGATCATGATGCTCGCTGCCAGACCGGCCGAGGCAATCTCGCGAGCCGCCGCTTCGACGTGCGCGGCATCGTAGTTGGTTTCCTGGCCGCCGCGCAGAATGACATGGCAATCTTCGTTGCCGCTGGTCGACACGATGGCCGAATGCCCGCCCTTGGTCACCGAGAGGAAGTGGTGCGGCGAACGGGCGGCGCGGATGGCATCGACGGCGATGCGCACGTTGCCGTCGGTGCCGTTCTTGAAACCGACCGGGCAGGACAGTCCCGACGCCAGCTCGCGATGCACCTGCGATTCGGTGGTGCGCGCGCCGATGGCGCCCCAGGCGATCAGGTCGGCCGTGTATTGCGGGGTGATGGTGTCGAGAAACTCGGTCGCGCAGGGCAACCCCATCTCGTTGATCTCGAGCAGCAGCGAGCGCGCCAGGCGCAGCCCTTCGTTGATGCGGAAGCTGTTGTCCATCCGTGGATCGTTGATCAGCCCCTTCCAGCCGACCGTGGTGCGCGGCTTTTCGAAGTACACGCGCATGACGATGAGCAGATCCTTGTCGAATCGCGGCAGCACGTCGTGCAGCCGCCGGGCATACTCCCGCGCGTCCTCGACATCGTGGATCGAACACGGGCCGATGACGACCAGCAATCGGTCGTCGGCACCGTGCAGCACGCGATGCGCAGCCTGCCGCCCGGCAAATGTGGTCTGCGCGGCCAGATCGCTGGCCGGAAACTCGCGCAGCAGATGCGCGGGCGGAGCCAGCTCGTTGATTTCGAGAATGCGAAGGTCATCGGTATTCGGTTTGCTGTACGGCATGGCTCTCCCTGTCGTTTCTGCCCGGTTCAGTCGTTCCGCGGATTATTCAAGCCGTGCCGCCGACGGTCAAGCCGTCGATGCGCAGGGTCGGCTGGCCCACGCCGACCGGCACGCTCTGCCCGTCCTTGCCGCACATGCCGACGCCGGGATCGAGCTTGAGATCGTTGCCGATCATCACCACCTTCTTCATCGCTTCCGGGCCGTTGCCGATCAGCGTGGCACCCTTCACCGGGTAGGTCACCTTGCCGTTCTCGATCATGTACGCTTCGGACATCGAGAAGACGAACTTGCCGTTGGTGATGTCCACCTGCCCGCCGCCGAAATTGACGGCGTAGATCCCCTTCTTCACCGACCTGATGATTTCCTCGACGCTCTTGTCGCCATTGACCATCGTGGTATTGGTCATGCGCGGCAGCGGCAGGTGCGCGAAGGATTCGCGGCGCGCGTTGCCGGTCACCGGGACGCCCATCAGGCGGGCGTTGAGGCTGTCCTGCATGTAGCCACGCAGGATGCCGTCTTCGATCAGCACGGTGCGCTGCGTCGGGTTGCCCTCGTCGTCGATGTTGAGAGAGCCACGCCGGCCGGGGATGGTTCCGTCGTCGACGACGGTGACGCCCTTGGCCGCGACGCGCTTTCCAATCTGCCCCGAGAAGGTGGAACTGCCCTTGCGATTGAAATCGCCTTCCAGGCCGTGCCCCACCGCTTCGTGCAGCAGGATGCCGGGCCAGCCCGGACCGAGCACGACGGGCATCTTCCCCGCGGGAGCCGGCCGCGCGCCGAGATTGGTGACGGCCTGATGCACGGCGGCGCGGGCATACTCGCGCAGGACATCATCGGTGAAGAAATCGTAGCCGGTGCGCCCGCCGCCGCCCGACGAGCCCTGCTCGCGCTTGCCGCCCTCGCCTTCGACGATGACGGTCATCGACACGCGCACCAGCGGACGGATGTCAGCCGCCAGCCTTCCGTCACTGCCGGCGACCAGCACCACTTCATACTCTCCGGCCAGATGCGCCATGACCTGGGTCACGCGCTTGTCCTCGTCGCGGGCAAAGGCTTCCAGGCGCTCGAGCAGCCGCACCTTCGCCGTCGCGTCGAGCGAGGCCAGCGGATCGTGCGGCAGATACAGGGAATGCGCGGCCTTCAGTTCCTTGAGCGCGCCGGCACGCGCCCGCTTGTGCTGCCCGGCGGCGGCAATGGCACGCACTGCCGAGGCGGCATCGGCCAGCGCCGGCAGGCTGATGTCATCGGAGTAGGCATACGCAGTCTTCTCGCCGGAGAGGGCACGCACGCCGACGCCTTCGTCGATGTTGAAGCTGCCCGACTTGACGATGCCTTCTTCCAGGCTCCAGGCTTCGGTGCGGCTGTACTGGAAATAGAGATCCGCGTAATCGACTTCGTGCGTCATGATCCGGCCGATGACCTTGGTCAGGTCGGGCACGTCCAGGCCATACGGCGTGAGCAGGGTTTTCTTGGCCTGCACGAGGAGGGATTGGGCTTTAGCGGTCATGAATTTTCCAGTTCAAAAGACAATTACAGCACCCGGTGCGTCAGCGCCGGCAGGCTGGTACGTACTTCGGCAATGCGCGCGTGATCGAGTTCGCCGATCACCACGCCCGCTCCTTTTTCGCGCCGGGCGATCACGTCGCCCCACGGATCGATGAGCATGCTGTTGCCGTGCGTCTCGCGGCGGTTCTCATGCACTCCGCCCTGCCCGATGGCCAGCACGTAGCACTGGTTCTCGATGGCGCGGGCGCGCAGCAGGATTTCCCAGTGCGCTCGCCCGGTGACTTCGGTAAAGGCTGCGGGCAGGACCAGCAGGTCGATTTCCCCCAATGCGCGGAAGAGTTCCGGAAAACGCAGGTCGTAGCAGATGGATAGCCCGACCCGCCCGAACGGCGTGTCGAACGTCACCGGCTGGCGCCCCGGCTCGATCGTCGCGCTTTCGTTGTAACGCTCCTCGCCTTTCTGGAATCCGAACAGGTGGATCTTGTCGTAGCGCGCGACCCGAGCCCCCTGCGGGTTGAAAACGAGGCAGGTGTTCAACACCTTGTCTTCGACGCTGGCGACCAGCGGCATCGATCCGCCGATCACCCAGATGCCGTGCTTGCTGGCCGTCTCTGCCAGAAAGTCCTGGATCGGCCCGCTGCCGTCGATTTCGCGCGCGGCGATCTTGTCGGAATCGCGCCGGCCCATGATCGGGAAGTATTCCGGGAGGGCCACCAGATCGGCGCCCTGGGCCACGGCTTCGGCAATCAACGTGCCGGCGGCCTGCAGGTTTTCCTCGACCCGCGTGGTGGAGATCATCTGGATGGCGGCGACGCGGGCGTTCTTCGGCTCCGCGCACATTTCATCGTTGGGAAGGCTCATTGGCGACTCCTGGTGAATTCGTTGCACCCGGCTGGCGCGGCGACGTCGCCGCGGGTGCGTTGGCAGACAGTTTTTCGACCTTGGGATCATCCCATGTGCCGGTAATCAGGTAGTTGAAGCCGAACATACCGCCCAGCGGATTCTGCAACACCTTGTTGGCCAGCCAGGTCGCCGCCCCCACCGCCGGATTGACGATGGCCAAACCCAGCGCCGCCGTATCCCCCACCTCCGGCCGCACATTGACATTGAGCTTCTGCGTTTCGCGCTTGAGATCGACCTCACCGTGCATCATCACCCGAGCGTTCGCCCCGTCGATCTGCAGGCGCTCGGTGCGCATTACCCCTTTCTGCACGCCCACCTTTCCGGCAATGTTGTCAAAGGCGAATCCCTCGCTGAATACGTCCCTGAAATCCAGGGTAATCCGGCGCGGCAGGTTTTGCAGGCTGATCAGCCCGAGCAGCTTCCCGGCGGCGCCGGGATCGAGCTTGAGGAACTGCCCCTTGCTCGCTTCCAGATTCAGGTCGCCGTTCATCGTGGCATAGTCGATATCCGTCGGCGGACCGTTCCAGGCGAGCTTTCCTTCCAGTTGCGCCGTACCCGCGCGCACCGTGCCGGGATAGCCCATCCGGCCGAGCAGGCTGCCGACATCGGCACTATCGACCTTGAAGCTCAACTGCGTGCGGTTAGTGGCACCGGCACGTTGCCACGAGCCCTTGCCGTTGAAAACACCGTGAGGATTGGAGGCCTGGATGCGGTTCAGGTTCCACACCCCTCCGTCGTTGCTGGCCTGCAGTTCGAGCCGCCCGAAGCGCAGTTGCCGCACGGAAAAATCCTCGGCGATGACGTCGAGCGCCGGCAGCTTGCTCGTCGGCTCGCTCGGCGTCGATGCGGGCTGCGCGGGGGAATGGTCGATCGCCAGTCGGCTGAGCCGCATGGCAAGCCGGCCGTTGCCTTCACCGTCCCAGTTGATGTCCCCGGCGGCCTGCCGCGAGTTCAGTCGTATTTTCCACTGCCGCTGGCTGGCCGCCGCCTGCAGATCGACGTCGTTCCAATGCATGCCGCGCACGAGAAGATCTCCTGCCAGCAGGCTGACCGAGTCCGGCATGAAGGAAGATGATGCCTGTCCCGAAGTACTCCCGGCGGCCGAATCAAGGGTCTTCAGCCAGGCGTCGAGGTCCAGTTTTTTAGCCGACATCGCCACGGTAACGCCTTTTTCGGGAAGCTGCAGCGGACGTCCGATCGCGACAGCACCCTTCTCGGCGACAAATCCCTCTCCCGCCGTTCTCCGACGAACCATCTGCATCGACATGATCGAGCCCAGGGACGCACTGACCTGGTCGCGCGCGGCCGTATCGACCTTGCCGCCGTTGGCCACGTTGGCCGACGGCAACAAAATCTTCTCGAAACGGAATGGCAGCGCCTCTCCGGCGGCCTTCGCAAACGGCTCCGGCAATGTCGAAGCCAGGCCGGTGAGCGTCGATTCGACCACCAGGTCGGCGTTGCGCTTGTTGATCCGGATTTCGCCGCGATAGGGTGTGGTCCCCGACAGGCTGGCCAGAACGGGATGATCGGATTGCTTGCGCAACTGGGCGATATCCACCGAGCCGTTGGCGGTGATCAGCACGCGACCGTCCTTCTGCAATCCGCCCTGTATCTTTAGCGGACCGCCGAACAGCGTGGCGTTGATCTCGGGTACGTTCAGATCGCTGCCGGAGAAGCGGATGCTGCCGTTGACCTGGCGCAAGGGCGGCAGCGCCGAATCGACGGTCACTTCGTTGTTGACGATGCGATAGGTGCCGGCGATCTTCGATTCGCCGAGTTTCGCCTCTTCCAGCGGAATGGTCAGGTCGATGTCGAGACGCCCGTTGCCAGTGGCGCGCATATCCTCAGTAAAGTGGTCGATCTGTGCGGCCACCGGACTTTGGTCGATGAATTTGAGGAATTCCGAAGTCGGCCCGTCGGCCTGTCCCTTGACGTAAAGCGTCGACACCGGCGCATCGAAATCGGGAATCACGGCTCGCGTATTGGAGAGCTTGGCGCCGAGAATCCGCCCCCGCTGCGCGTCGACCACCATGCCGTTGCCTTCGAAGCGGAGATCCCCGTTGATGCCGTCGATGCGCGGCCATCCCTTGCCGTAGTCGAGGACGGCGTCGCGCGCCTTGACCGTCACCAGGAACTGCCCGAGGCTCTTGTCGAGGAACGGGAAGTCTTTCAGGTTCCCTTTCAGGATCAGCTTGGCCTCGGTCGCCTTCCCCGACAGCAGGGAATCGCGCAGCCAGTCACGCGCGCCCTTGCCCACCACGTGAGGCATGTAGCGCCAAACGGCGCGAGCATCCGCGCGCGTCAGCGCAGCGGTCATGTCGATGATACCCGGCCCGTCGTCCGACGTGCGATAGGTGCCTGTCGCCGAGCCGGCGGCTTCGGGACCGGCGAATTCCGCCTGCGACAGTTCCGCCTCCAGTTCTCCCCGGTTGATTTTCCAGCTGGCCTGCGCAACCAGTGAATCAAGCCGGATCAAGGGCTCCGGGAAAACCGAAGGCAGGTCGAGCGAGGATTGTCCGGAACGCAAGACGACCTTGCCTCCCTTTTCCGTGGCTTCCAGGCTGCCGGAAATCCCCGAGAACCCCGGAAAATAGCCTTTGGCCTTCAGCCCGAGGTCCTGCATCCCGGTTTTCAGCGCATAGGTCTGCAGGCTCTCGGCATTGCCCTTCCAGCGCGCGCTCAACCCGCTGACCTGGCCTCGGGGAGCATGGTCGTTGAGCAATTTGCGGGAGTGAGCGTCGAAGGGCAAATAGGCGGCGAGGCGCGTCAACGCGCCGACATCCAGCCGGGTAACGCCGGCGCTGCCGACAAAGTTCCCGGTATCGCGCTCATCCTGCCACTCGACCTCGAAATCCGTCGGATCGATGCGGATCGGTTCGGCGTTGCCTTCGGTGCTTCCCGCTCCTCCCCGCGACAGAAGCATGACGTTGCGCCCCTTCATGGCGAATCCGGTCGCCGGGAAACGCACCTGCAAGCGCCCGGACATCCGATCGAGCTCCAGGGACGGCAGGTCGCCGGCCAGTTTCAGGCTCATGTCCTGCAACGAGACGTCCGCCGTCACCTCGCGCAGCGCGCCGCCCGCGATGAACAGCCAGGTGCGCAAGGCACCGCTGCCGTGCGGCAAAGCCACCGGATAGTCGACCCAGTGGCGCCAGATCGCCAGGTCGGCGTAATCGATCTCCGCGTACAACTGACCGGACCATTCGTTCAAGGCGTCGAAATCCGTCCCGCGGAAATCGCCGCGAACGTCGATGCGCGCGGCGAAACCTTCCGGCGGCAAGGCCGTCAAGCCAAAGCGGTGCTGTCGGCCATCGTTGTCGAGGGCGAAATTGACGTCTTCGAGGATCAGCGCCGGAGCCCCTCGCTGTTCATCTTCCCAGACCAGCGTCGCGCCACTGATACGGATGCGCCGCTGTTCCAGGATCCACGAGGACACATCGCGGTCATCCCCTTCCTGGGTGAGCGGAATGCCGGCGACGAACAGGCGGCCATCGCCGCTCCTGCGCAGATGCAATGTCGGCTCGTCGATACGCAGCAGGCGCAAACGCAACTGGGCATTTGGCACCGACCACCAGGAAAGCACTGTCTCGACACGCGAGAACGCCAGTGCCGGCCGCCCTTCGGCGTCGGCCACGCGCACGTCGTAAAGGGTCAGATCAGGGTTGATTCCCGCCCAGCTGGCTTCGATGCGTCCAATGCTGACCGCCTGCCCCAGCCCTTCACCGACCAGCCGCTCGATGGTTGGGCGATACTCCTCGATGTGCGGCAGAACGACGTAGCGCAACGCCAGGACCGTGAGGACAAAGGAGAAATAGACCAGCCAGAACGCCCAGACAAGCACGCGCCACACCCCACGGCCCACCGGTCCGGAAACAAACGGCAGCAGAAGGTGAAAGCGGTGGTAAAGCGCCGCGCGCAAGGCATTTCCGCGCATCATGATGTTGCCGCCTGCGGAATGCTTTGCCTGTTTTCGATGAACGTCACTAGAATGATGCGAACCCTGTCAACCTGTCCGGACCTCAATTGTAACTTGTAACGGCTTCGACCTCCGCTCGCCCCCGGGAGGTCCCCCTGACACCAGCGGCACTGCCGACACTCCAATAACGCAGCCGAAGAACAAATGACCGACGCGCAAGACCCCATGCAAAACGCCATATTCCCCGATACATGGCAACCGGCCCTGACGCACAGCCGTTTCCTGCGCCAGTTGCTGTCCACCCGACCGGACGTCGTCGACTGGCTGCGCGGCCACGCCGAAGCCCCGCTCGACGCCGCGCATATGCAGGATTTCCTGGCGGCGGAAGCGATCACCGACGAGAGCAGCCTGCAGCGCGCGCTACGCCGCCTCCGCCAGCGCGTGATGGCCGCCCTCATCGTGCGCGACATCGGCGGTGCGGCGCCGCTCGCCGAGGTCGTCGAGACGATGACCCTGCTCGCCGACATCACCACCAACCACGCGCTGGACTTCCTGCACCGCCAGCTTTCCGCGCAGTTCGGCGAGCCGCTGGAAAAGCAAGGCTGCCCCCAGCGCCTGCTGGTGATCGGCATGGGCAAGCTCGGTGGGCGCGAGCTCAACGTTTCTTCCGACGTCGATTACATTTTCGTTTATCCCGAAGACGGCGAAACGGCGGGGACGCCCGACGGGGGGCGGCGGATCGAGGCCTTCGACTTCTTCACCCGCCTGGGCAAGCGGCTGATTGCCGCGATCGGTGAAATCACCGGGGACGGCCAGGTATTCCGCGTGGACATGCGCCTGCGCCCCAACGGCGATTCCGGACCGCTGGTCGGCTCGATCGTCTCGCTGGAAAACTACTTCATCGCCCAGGGTCGTGAATGGGAGCGCTACGCCTGGATCAAGGCGCGGGTGATGAACGCCGGAGACAACCTGCAGCCGGAGTGGGTGGCCGCTCTCGAACACGTTGCCCGCCCCTTCGTCTTCCGGAAGTACCTCGATTTCGGGGCGATCAACGCCATGCGCGACCTGCACGCGCAGATCCGCCGGGAAGTGGCGCGCAAGGACATGGCCGACCACATCAAGCTCGGCCCCGGCGGCATCCGCGAGATCGAGTTCATGGCCCAGGTTTTCCAGCTCATCCGCGGCGGACGCGACGCGGCGCTGCAGATTCGCCCGACGCTCAAGGTGCTGCCGCTGCTGGTCGCGCGCCGTCTGCTCCCGGCCGACAGTGAACAACAGCTGACCAGCGCCTACGAATTCCTCCGCCGGCTGGAACACCGTCTGCAGTACGTCGACGACGCGCAGACGCACATGCTGCCGACGGCAGACGGCGACAAGGCGCAGATCGCCCGCTCGATGGGGTTTGCCGACTGGCTGGCGATGCTCGCCGTGCTGGAAACGCATCGCCAGCGCGTTGCCCTGCATTTCGAAGACATTTTCTCCAATCCGGAAGACGGTACCCACGCACTGGCCGGACTCTGGTTCGAACAGAGCGAAAACGATGAGGCGCAGGAAGCAGTCGGCAACCTCGGCTTCCGCCATCCCAGGGCGATGCTCGAACGCCTGCATGCGTTCCGTCAGAGCGCCAAATACCAGCAACTGGCGGCATCGATCCGCGAGCGCCTCGACGCCATCGGTCCGCGCCTGATCGAAGCGGCGGCCGCGACGAAGGCTCCGGACGCCACGTGGCAGCGCGGCCTCGACTTCTTCGAGACGATCAGCCGGCGCGGCGCTTATCTCGCCCTGCTGCAGCAGCATCCGCAAGCCCTGATGAAGGTCGCCGAGATCATCGGCAGTTCGGCCTGGGCCGCCACCTATCTGACACGTCATCCGATCCTGCTTGACGAGGTGATCGACCCGCGGCTGTACGACGTGGCCACCGACTGGGAGACGTTCAAGCTCGAGCTGGACGTGCGCCTGGCCAGCGAGGCCGGCGACACGGAACGTGAAATGGATGTGCTGCGCGAGGAACACCACGCCCAAGTGTTCCGCCTGCTCGCCCAGGACATCGCCGGGCTGCAGACGGTCGAACGGCTGGCCGACCACCTTACGCAACTCGCCGACATCATCGTGCAGACGACGCTGGACCTGTGCTGGAAGCGCCTGCGCGATCGGCACCCGCACCCTGACCAGCCACCGAAGTTCGCGGTAATCGCCTACGGCAAGCTCGGCGGCAAGGAATTGGCCTACGGCTCGGATCTCGACCTCGTTTTCCTGCACGACGACCCGGAACCCGGCGTCGGGGAAATCTACGCCCGCCTGGTCCAGCGCATGAGCACCTGGCTGTCCAGCCAGACTTCGGCCGGCGCTCTTTTCGAAACGGATTACCGCCTGCGCCCCAATGGCGACGCCGGACTGCTCGTCTGTTCCGTGGAGTCCTTCCGCGACTACGAGCTGCAGAAGGCCTGGGCATGGGAACACCAGGCGCTGACGCGCGCCCGCTACTGTGCCGGCAACCCGGAGGTCGGCCGGCGCTTCGAGGAAATCCGCATCGAGATCCTGCGCCAGCCGCGCGACCTGGCCAAGCTGAGGGAAGAGGTGCTGGCCATGCGCCAGCGCATGCTCGATGCGCACGCCTCGAACAGCACCGAGCTATTCGACATCAAGCAGGATCCGGGCGGACTCGTCGATGTGGAATTCATCGTGCAGTACCTGATCCTCGGGCACGCCCATGCGCACGAGCGTCTGTGCGGCAACCTCGGCAACATCGCCCTGTTGCGTATCGCCGGCGAACTCGGACTCATCCCGGCCGATCTCGCCGAACAGGTACGCAACATCTACCGCGAATACCGCCGCATGCAGCACGCCTTCCGGTTGGATGGCATACGCGGCGCCCGCGTTGAGCGCGACCCGTACCGGAGGAACATCGAGACGGTACGGGCGCTATGGTCGTTGGTCTTCGGGTAGCCGCGGCTACTTCTTCAGACTGTCGCGGATATCGCGCAGCAGCAGGATGTCCTCCGGCGTGGCGGGCTCTGGAGGGGGCGGTTCGGCCTTGCGCAGCCGGTTCATCTGCTTGACCATCATGAAGATGATGAACGCCAGGATGATGAAATTCACGGTGATGGTGATGAAGCTGCCGTAAGCAAAGACGGGAACCTGTGCCTTCTTGAGGGCGTCGAGCGTCATCGCCGTTCCCGGCGGCACGTTGCCCAGCACCAGGAACATGCCCGAGAAATCGAGCTTGCCGCCCATGATCCAGGCAATGATCGGCATGATCAGGTCGCCGACGACGGAATCGACGATCTTGCCGAACGCCCCGCCAATGATCACGCCAACGGCGAGATCCATGACGTTGCCCTTCATGGCAAATTCCTTGAACTCCTTTATCATGCTCATACAAGCCTCCCTAAGAAACGTTGAACATCCAGACGAACAACTATTTACCCACCTGCAAGAATCGTAGTCAGAGCCGCCGCAACCGTTCCCCCGCCGCGGCGAGAGTGGTCTCCTGCTTGGCGAAACAGAAGCGTACCACGCGATCGTCATGCGCATCGTGATAGAACACCGAGACGGGAATGACCGCCACGCCGACCTCGCGGGTCAGCCATTGGGCGAATTCGCGATCAGGCATGTCGGAGATCGCGTCGTACCTGACGAGCTGGAAGTACGTCCCCCGGCAGGGCAGCAGTTCGAACCTCGTCCCCCACATCTGCTCACGGAAGAAATCCCGCTTGTGCTGGTAGAACGCCGCCAATCCCAGATGACGCGCCGGATCGCGCATGTATTCGGCGATCCCCAGTTGGCAGGGAGTATTGACTGTAAACACGTTGAACTGGTGCACCTTGCGGAACTCGGTCATCAGGTCTGCGGCGGCCAGTACGTAGCCGATCTTCCAGCCGGTGATGTGGTAGGTCTTGCCGAACGACGAAACCACGATGCTGCGCGTCGAGAGTTGCGGATGCGCCGCGATGCTGACATGACGGGCTCCGTCGTAAACGATGTGTTCATACACCTCGTCGGAAAGAACGACGATATCGGTATTGCGCGTCAGTTCGGCCAGTGCGTCCAGGTCCGCCGCATCGAACAGGCTGCCCGTCGGGTTGTTCGGGGAATTGACGATGATCATGCGGGTGCGCGGCGTGATCAATGACCGCACCTGATCCCAGTCCGGCTTGTAGTCCGGAAACCGGAGTTGCGCGTAGACGGCTCGACCGCCGACGGTTTCGATCGCCGGCACGTAGCTGTCGTAGAACGGAGCAAAGACGATGACCTCGTCGCCACCGCGCACGAAAGCGGCGATAGCGGTAAACAGCGCCTGCGTCGCACCGGCCGTTACCGTGATCTCCTGATCGGCGTCGTATCGAACGCCATAGAGCGATTCGACCTTGTTGGCGATTGCCACGCGCAGTTCCGGCATGCCGGCCATTGGCGGGTACTGGTTGCGCCCTTCGCTCATGGCCCGCATCGTCGCCTCGAACAAGGCCGGCTCGGCCTGAAAATCGGGGAAACCCTGAGACAGGTTGATCGCACCGCAGTCGGCGGCCAGTTTGGACATCACGGTGAAAATGGTCGTGCCCACCCAGGGCAATTTCGAATCGATGGCAATGGACGATGAGATCATGGCTGTCGGCTTGTTTTCGGAATGGATGAAGTTAACTCTACGATCAGAGGATATGGGAGGCAAGGAATGAGCCAAAAACTTGTTGTTTTTCGGCACATACCCTAGCGCATTCCCCTTATCGCCTTTACCATTGCCTTTCATCCGCAAAAGACTCGCCCACGAGCAAAGAATCGCCGCACGCACCATGGAAAACAACTATTCCGAAGAGGAAATCGAACGCTGCACCCTGACCAATCCGCACGAGATCGTCTTCCAGCTCAAAAGCCTGATCAAGCGCGGCGACCGGGTTTCAGTCATCTTCCAGGAGGGCCGGCAGAGTTTCCTGTCGGTTCTGCTCGACGTATCGGCCGCGGAAGGGCTGGTTTACTTCGACATCGGCGGCAGCAACGAAATCAACCAGGCTTTCCTGAAAACGGAAAATTGCACATTCACCACGTTCGTCGAAGGCATCCGTATCCAGTTCGCCGGAAAACAGTGCCGGGAAACGAAATTGCGTGGCGAACCGGCGTTTGCCGCGCAGATCCCGCGCAGCATGTTGCGCCTGCAACGGCGCGAAGTGTTCCGGCTCCAGTTGCCCAGCACCAAGCCCTTCACCTGCCGCGTCCGCCGTGGCTCTCCGCAGGAAGCGCTGCTGCCGCTGCACGACATCTCGGTCGGCGGCGTCGGCATTCTGTCCACGACGCCACTGGACTACTCGCAACTCGAGAGGCTCGACAACTGCTGGATCGACCTGCGCGAGAGCGGGATGATCAATGCCACGCTGGAGGTGCGTTACGTCAACGCCATGGAGAGTCGTACCGGCAAGACCCTGTGGCACATGGGCTGCAAGTTCGTCGACCTGCCGCCATCGGACGAAACGTTGATCCAGCGCTTCATGGCCCGGATCGAGGCGGAACGGCGGGCGCTGGCTGCGGGCTGATCGTCTTTCGGGCACTCCGCGGCAGGACGATGGGGCGGGGTTCCCGCTGGTAGAATCCCGGCCATGAAAATCAACGACATCCCCACCCGCACCATCCGTCCCCTCGCAGGGGCCCGCGCCGTCGACGTCATCGACCAGACCGCGTTGCCCCATGCCTACCGCACCGTGCGCCTGTCCAGCCTGGAGGATGCCGCGCAGGCCATCCGCAGCATGCAGGTGCGCGGCGCGCCGCTGATCGGCGTCACGGCCGCCTACGGAGTCGCGCTGGCGCTGGCACGCAAGGATGACGAGGCGACCCTGTCGGCCGCCATCGCCACGCTGGCGGCGACCCGGCCCACCGCGGTCAACCTCAGATGGGCTCTGGCGCGCATGCAGTCGCGCCTCGCGGCAGTGCCCGTCGGCGCACGCGCCGATATTGCGTGGCAGGAAGCGGCTGCCATCGCCGAGGAAGATGTCGATCAATGCCGCCGCATCGGCGACCACGGACTGGCCTTGTTGCGCCCGCTGGCCGTGAAACGCGGCCGGCTCGACCTGATGACGCACTGCAACGCCGGCTGGCTGGCCACCGTCGATTTCGGCACGGCACTGGCGCCGATCTACGCCGCTTTCGACGCAGGCATCGATGTGCGCGTCTGGGTTTCCGAGACGCGCCCGCGCAACCAGGGCCTGCTCACCGCATGGGAGCTCAAACAGCATGGCGTGCCGCACACGCTCATCGCCGACAACGCCGCCGGACTGCTGCTGTCTCGCGAGGAGGTTGACGCGGTGATCGTCGGCGCCGACCGCATCGCCGCCAATGGCGATGTCGCCAACAAGGTCGGCACCTATCTCAAGGCGCTCGCCGCGCGCGAGGCTGGCGTCCCGTTCTACGTGGCAGCGCCGCGATCGACCATAGATTTCGCGTGCCCGGATGGCAACGCCATTCCGATCGAGGAGCGCAACGGTGACGAACTGCGCGTAGTTCCCGGTGTCGACACCTCCGGCCTAACCGGCTCGGTCCGTCAGTTTCCGGCAGACGAGGCGGTCGCCAACCCGGCATTCGATATCACGCCGGCCAGGCTGATCAGTGCCATCATTACCGAGAGGGGCAGTTGCGCGGCTACGCCAGAAGGACTGCTCAACCTTTACCCGGAGGGAAGCCATGCCTGAACTACGCCGACAGCTCATCGAAACCGCCCGGCGCATGGCGCCCGCCAACCTGAACCGGGGCGCCGCCGGCAATCTCAGCGTGCGCGCCCGGGAAAATGGCGTGGACGGCTACCTGATCACACCGAGCGGCATGGATTACGAGGTGCTGGTGCCGGAAGACATCGTTTTCATGCGCCTCGACGGCACGCCCGACGGACGCCGCAAGCCGTCCTCCGAATGGCGTTTTCACCACGACATCTACGCCGCCCGGCCCGAGGCCGGCGCCATCCTGCACGCACATTCGCCCTTCGCCACCAGTCTCGCCTGCCTGCGCCGCGACATCCCGCCGTTCCACTACATGATCGCACGCTTCGGCGGCGACACCATCCGTTGCGCCACATACTCCACTTTCGGCTCCCAGGCACTGTCCGACAATGCAATCGCCGCCATGCGCGATCGCTGTGCCTGTCTGCTGGCGAATCACGGCCTGCTGGTGTTCGGAAAAACACTCGAGCACATGTTCACCCTCGCCGTCGAATTCGAGGCGCTGTGCGAGCAATACTGGCGCGCCTGCCAGCTGGGACAGCCGGTGCTGTTGAGCGCGGATGAAATGGCCGCGGTGCTCGCCAAGTTCGCCAGCTACGGACAACAGGACTCCGCACAGTGATCCGCATCAACGAGCTTCGGCTGCCGCTGGAACACCCTCCGGAAGCACTGAAGGCCGCCGCCGCCAGGCGGCTGGACATCGCGGAGGCCGCCATTCGCCGCCTGAGCGTATTCAAGCGCAGCCACGACGCGCGCAAAAAGAATGCGCTGATGTTCATTTACAGCGTCGACGTGGAGATCGAGGGGGAGACGCGCCTGCTCGAACGGTTCGCCGGCGACCCGAAAATCGGACCGACCCCCGACACAAGCTACCACTTCGTCGCGCGAGCACCGGCGACATCATTTCCCCGCCCGGTGGTCGTCGGTTTCGGCCCGGCCGGAATCTTCGCGGCCCTAGTGCTGGCCCAGATGGGCTTCAGGCCGATCGTGCTGGAACGCGGCAAGGCGGTGCGCGAACGCACCAAGGACACCTGGAAACTCTGGCGCAACAATCAGCTCGACCCGGAATCGAACGTGCAGTTCGGCGAAGGGGGCGCCGGGACCTTCTCCGACGGCAAGCTGTACAGCCAGATCCGCGATCCGCGCCACCTCGGGCGCAAGGTGCTGACGGAGTTCGTCAAGGCTGGCGCGCCGGAGGAAATCCTCTACGTGGCCAGGCCGCACATCGGCACCTTCCGTCTCGTTGGCATGGTCGAGCGCATGCGCCGCGAGATCGAATCGCTCGGCGGAGAAATCCGTTTCCTGAGCCGCGTCGCGGAATTGCGTATCGCGGATGGCCGCGTTCGCGGCGTCGTACTGGCGAACGGAGAGGAAATCGTCGCCGAGAACGTGGTTCTGGCGCTCGGCCACAGCGCACGCGACACGTTCGAGATGCTGCATGAACGCGGCGTGTTCATGGAGGTGAAACCGTTTGCCGTCGGATTCCGCATCGAGCATCCGCAATCGCTGATCGACCGCGCACGGCTGGGACCGAATGCTGGCAACCCTCTGCTCGGCGCGGCCGACTACAAGCTGGTCTATCACGCCAGCAACGGGCGCTCCGTGTACAGTTTCTGCATGTGCCCGGGCGGGCAGGTGGTGGCCGCCACTTCCGAGCCGAACTGCGTGGTGACCAACGGCATGAGCCAGTATTCGCGGGCCGAGCGCAACGCCAACGCCGGCATCGTGGTCAATGTCTCGCCGGCAGACTTCCCTGGCGGCGGCAGCACTCCCCTGGCCGGAATCGCTTTTCAGCGCCAGCTCGAAGCCCACGCCTTCGAGCTCGGAGGACGCACCTACGCGGCGCCGGTGCAACTGGTCGGCGACTTCCTCGCCGGTCGCCCGTCCACCCGGCTCGGCTCGGTCGTGCCGTCATACCAGCCGGGTGTGCATCTGACCGATCTGTCGAGCGCCCTGCCGGATTTCGCCATCGCCGCCATCCGCGAAGCGATCCCGGCCTTCGACCGCCAGATCCGTGGCTTCGCCCTGGCCGATGCCGTGCTGACCGGCGTTGAAACGCGCACCTCGTCGCCGCTGCGCATCACGCGCGGCGACGACCTGCAGAGCCTGAACGTGAAAGGTCTCTATCCGGCTGGCGAAGGCGCCGGCTACGCCGGAGGAATCCTTTCTGCCGGCATCGATGGCATCCGGATCGCCGAGGCCGTGGCACTACAGATCAGTGGGGCCGGAGTTGCCTGAATCGACAAGAGAAGTTGCGCCATGTGAAGCCGGGACTATAACCAAAGTCAGATGCTAGAATTGCAGCATAGATAATAGTGAGCTCAATGGAGACTGCGCTGTGAACACCCCACCGGACCTGCTCAAGGCCATCAGGACAGGTCGCCTTGCGGACGTCATCGCCGCGCTCGATGCGGGCGCCCCGGTCGAACTGGACGACGGCAAGGGAGACCCCGGTTTGCCACTGGCCATTGCCTGTTTCATGGGACATTCGGAAATCGTGCGCGAACTGGCTATCCGGGGCGCGAAAGTCAATTTCAGCGACAACGGCATTCCCACCTCCCCGCTGTCGATGGCCGTCCGCGCCGGCAAGACCGAAGTCGTCAAGGTGCTCATCGAACACGGCGCCGTTGTTCCGGCCGGCATGAACACCGGACTTAAGGACGATGAACTGATGTTGGCCCGCTGGAAGGCCCAGCATTTCGGGGCCCACCAATCAGGGACAGCAGCGCACGGAGATGCCATCATCGAGGAAATTCAGGTCGGCGGCTGCTACGGAACCAGCACGGATGTGCTGAATGCCGAAATGCGGCGAGCTGTCGAGGATATCTCCCGAAAGAAGTAGATTTTGCCGCCGCAGCCCGAATCCCCGGCAATGAATTCAGCGGCACTCGCACGGCTCGTCACGGTCGTCATGCCCTTCGGCAAGTACAAGGGCCGCGCGATCGCCGACCTGCCCGGCCACTACCTGAACTGGTTTGCCCGCGAAGGATTCCCCCCTGGGGAACTGGGCCGGCTGCTGGCGTTGATGCACGAGATCGACCATAACGGCCTCACGCATTTGCTCATACCGATGCGCAGCTCCCGCTGACCAACGCTCAACGCGGAAACAGGCCGTCTATGACGTCCCGTACCATTTGTAGCGAAATCGGCTTGATCAGAACCGCGTTGAACCCGGCGGCCAGAAAACGCTCGACATCGCCCGGCAAGGCATGCGCCGTATAGGCCACAACACACAGCCCGGCGAAATGAGGATTGCTGCGCAGCTCGCGACAGACATCTTCGCCATTCAGTCCGGGCATCCCGATGTCGAGCAGAACGAGGTCAACGGCTGAATTGCGGCCAAGCCACTCCAGGGCAGCCTTGCCGTCGTCGGCGTCGGCGACGCTCCACCCCAGGCGGGCAAGAAAGGCCGCCGCCAGTTGCCGGTTTACCGGCACATCGTCGACAACCAGCGCCAGCCTCTCTTCCGTTTTCCCGGACATCACCGTCTCCATTTACGCTTTTCCCTCCCTGGCCGGCAACAGCACGTAAAACACCGAGCCAACTCCCGGCGTCGACGACACCCCGACGCTGCCGCCCATATGCTCGACCAGCTGTTTGGCCAGCGCCAATCCCAGGCCGCTACCCTCATGGCTGCGGGTGGAGAAGGACTCGCTCTGGCGGAATTTCTCAAAGATGAACTGTTGCTCTTCAGGCCGGATGCCGATTCCCGTGTCCTCGACTTCAATGCGCACCAGTTCGGACCCATTGGCATATTCCGCCCTGGCGCGCACGACTATCCCGCCCTGGTTGGTAAATTTCAGGGCATTGCTGGTGAGGTTGAACATGATCTGACGCAGGCGCAGCCCGTCGGCAAAGACCGACGGGGGCATACCGTCCTCGACCAGTTCGAGCGAAAGCCCCTTCTTGCGCGCGTGACCGGTCTGGATGCTCAATACCTCGCGCAGTAGTTCGGGCAAATCGATCAACCCAAGACTGAAGGACATCCGGCCGGCCTCGATCTTGGCCATGTCTAGGATGTCCGTGACCAGCGCCAGCAGATGCCCGCCGCTGGTGCGGATCGTCTGGGCGTATTCGCGCTGAACCGGATCCGAGAGTTCCGACTCGAGCAGTTCGGAGAATCCGAGGATGCCATTGAGCGGCGTACGCAGTTCATGCGACATGCTGGCCAGAAATTCGCTCTTCAACCGGTTGGCCGATTCCGCGGCGAGGCGCGCCTCGTCGAGGCGGGCGATCGAGTTCTGCACGTCGTCGGCCATGCGGTTGAACGAATTGGCCAGATCAGCCATTTCATCCTGCCCGCGAACTTCCAGGCGATGAGACAGATCCCCCTCCTGGAAGCGGCGAATTCCGCTTCCCATCTCGGTAATACGACTGGTCAGCACATTGGCCATCCAGATGGCAATGACGATCACCACGACAATCATGACCAGCGTCGACGAAATCAGTCCGAAAGCCGTCGCTCCCAAATGGGCTTCGATTGCCCCCAACAGACCCTCGCGTTCCCGTTTGAGTTTCTCGTCGGCAGCGACGATCAAGGCATCGATACGTTTTCCGGACTCAGTCGCCGCCTTGTGAAAATCATCGACGTTGGCGCCTATCGTCACGTACCCGAAGCCGCGCTTGCTGGCGGCATACTGCCCAGTATAGTAGGGAATCGTCGCCGCGGTGGTCAATTTCCACAAGCCGGAGAAGAAGATCACGAACGATCCTGAGCCTCCATATTCTGTCAATCCATTCCAGCCGTGACACTGCGGCGAATGGTTGAGATAGCGGCAGTCCAGCCCGACGCTGCCCGACAGGCTCGACTCGGGCGATGGTTTGCGTTTCAGCGACTGGTCACGGAACGGAGGAATATCGACCATGAACTCATGCCACGGTTTGCCGCTGGCTTTCCACTCCGCCCACAGTTGCTCGTCCATCCACGGTGCCGCGGGCTTGCCGGTCTCGGGGTCGTAACCGGCGATGAAGTAATCGCGAGGATGCGAGATCGAACGGCTCTTGTGGTCCCAGATAAAGGCGTAGTTGCCCGAACCGGGGTCGGCTATCGGGGCAAAACGCTCGGGAGTCGGCCGCACTCCATCGGTAAAGGCCATCAGGAAATCGTGATTGAGCGCCAGCGTCACATACCCGACGATCCGCCCCCCTTTCTCCACCGGCATTGCCCAGCGGATGATCCCGCGAAAACGCTTGCCGACCGGGTTTTCCAGGCCAGCGTAGCCGGATTCCTCCGGAACGAACGGCTTGCCGAGTTCCTCGGCCCGGGCTTTCGTATATGGGCCGATCCAGTCGGTGCGCACATAGGGACCGATGACTTCCGAGACGTAAATGTCGCCAGCCTTGAGCTTCTTCAGTTCCGGCCAATAGGTTTCAGCCTTGACGAAGGTGTTTTCCGGGCGACTGACATCGCGCAATCCTGGCTGCAGCAGCCCGCCTTGCTGCACCTTGATCTTTTCCATGCCGTTGAGGTCGACAAAGGTCATTTCCAGGAACAACGGACTGGGTTTCCTGGTGCCGTAGTCCTCCGGACGGCGACTATGGAAATCCTTGGCGTTATCCGCCAGCGGCGGCCGCACCGGGTTTTCCGCGACGACAGAAGCCTCGGGTATCCACGTCTTTCCGTCAGCAGAGGGGACGTATCTGCCGTGCTCGTACAATTCGCGGATGTGCCCGGCAAGAAAGCGCCGGTACTCCCGTTCCGACGGCTCCAGGCCCGCCGCTCGCAGCACATCCGCATCGCGTTCGTGCAGAAAGTCGGCAATCTGCCGGGCCAGCCCCGTCGTCAGCGCCTCGATGGCCTCGCGCGAGCGCTCGTCGAGCGCCCGCACCGCATCATCGACGGCCGTTTTTCCGGTTTGCCGCTGCGTCTCACGCATGGCGTCGGCCATCTGCACCCCGCGCGAAGAGACACCTTCGCCCAGGCTCTGGGCTGCCTGCCAGGCATAACCGGCGAGCAGCACCAACGGGACCACCTTGATGGCCACAAAAATCAGGATCAGCTTGCCGCGGATACCCAGACGTCCGAAGATACTTTCAATCATTATTCTTATCGCCCCCGGAATGCACTCAGATGCTATTGCATCACAAGTTCAACCGGAACGCATCAGCAACGGCATGCGGGATGACTGCGCGACCAACTGCCAACAAAACCAACCGCCAACAAAAAGGCCTCCACACGGGAGGCCTTTTCTGGCAATGATATCCGCTTGCCGGGGTCAGTCGCGGTAGTCGCTCCACTTGATGTTGCGCATGTCGCCCGTGCTCTGGAACTTGCGATGCATGGCAAAACCCATCGACAGCGACATCGGCTCATGGATGTTCTTGTCCATCAGGCTCAGATACTCGCGCAACTGGTCGCGATAGTCCGGATGCGCGCAGTTGTCGATAATGATCTGTGCGCGCTCGTGCGGATCCTTGCCGCGCAGGTCGGCCACGCCCTGTTCGGTGATGAGCACTTGCACCGAGTGTTCGCTGTGGTCCATGTGCGAAGCCACCGGAACGATGGCGGAGATCATGCCGTTCTTCGCCGTCGACGGACAGGAGAAGATCGAGATATAGGCGTTGCGCGTGAAGTCGCCCGATCCGCCGATCCCGTTCATCATCATCTTGCCCATCACGTGAGTCGAGTTCACGTTGCCGCCGAGGTCCATTTCCAGCGCCGTGTTCATCGAGATGATGCCGAGGCGACGGACGAGTTCGGGGTTGTTGGAAATTTCCTGCGGACGCAGCATGAGATGTTTCTTGTAGAACTCGATGTCCTTGATGACCTTCTCCATGGCTTCCGTGCTGAGCGTCAGCGAGCAGGTCGAGGCGAACTTGCAGCGGCCGTTCTCGATCAACGGAATGACGGAATCCTGCAACACTTCGGTATACATTTCGAAGGCCGGGATATCGGTGCTGACGCCCAGCGCCGCCAGAACGGCGTTGGCCACGTTACCCACGCCCGACTGCAGCGGCAGGAAGGTATTCGGCACGCGGCCGGCACGCATTTCAGCCGCCAGGAAGTCCGCAACGTTCTGGCCGATCTGATCGGTCACCGGAGTGGGATCCTCGAAACCGCCCGATTCATCGGCGAGATTGGTGAACACGACACCAACGATTTTTTTCGGATCGACCACGCAGATCGGCGAACCGCAACGATCCGACGGGGCGTAGATCGGAATCTCGCTGCGCCCGGGAGGATCACGCGGCTCGAAAATGTCGTGCAGACCGAGCAGCGATGTCGGGTGCTTGGCGTTGAGCTCGATGATGACCTTGTCCGCGAGACGCAGATAAGTGTTCGACACGCCGACCGAGGTCGACAGGACGACACCGCCGCCGGCGGTCAGATCGCACGCTTCGACCACTGCCCAGTTGATCTTGCCGAGGAAACCGTAGCGCACCTGCTGGGCAACGGCCGACAGGTGCATGTCGAAGAACTTGACCTTGCCGGCGTTGATCTGTTTGCGCAGCGTGGGGTTGCCTTGATAGGGCGTACGGAAGCTGATGGCATCCGCCTCGGCCAGCGCTCCGTCCAGGGACTTGCCGGTGGAAGCGCCGGTCAGTACGCCGACCTTGAACGGCCGGCCAGCCTCATGTTCGCGACGGGCCTTCTGCGCAAGGGCAAAAGGCACGGCCTTGGCCGCACCGGCGGCGGTAAATCCGCTGAAACCGATGTTCTGGCCATTCTGGATCATTTCCGCCGCTTCTTCGGCGGTAAGAATCGGAAAGGGTAGTGCCATAACTCGAACTCCTCATCTGATGATTGCGACAATTGACAAAAAAAATGCGCCTACATTATGCGTGCGGCGCGAAATATCGATTTAAGCGACGGCAAGCCAACCCGCCATGAACCGGAGCGCCTCGTTTCGGCCAGCTCCCAGTTCGTTCGGCATCCGGGCCGATTATATTCTTCGCAAACCCGGTGGGCAAACGTAAAGCCGGGAGCAGAAAATGTCATGAATTCCTCTTTTTTCCTGATCGACCAAGGCAGAAACAGGCTCGCCAAGCGCTTCTTGGCGCATTCGCCGCATCGGCAAATACACACATCACCAGCGAAATGGTAGACCAAATCGCAGGTCGGGCGAATGCGGTTTTCCACAAGCGAATCAAGAGGCAATGAGCGTTCTGCGTGGCATCTCCCGACAAAACCGCACCGAGCACTCAGTCGCAATCCCTGGAGTCGATAAACAGGGTCACCGGCCCATCGTTAACCAATTGCACTTTCATGTCCGCGCCAAAGATTCCTGTAGGCACGGGTCGCCCCAGATCGATTTCCAGTTGCCGAACAAAACTCTCGAACAGCGGCCGTGAGATATCGGGAGGAGCGGCACGGCTCCAGGAAGGGCGATTTCCTTTGCGCACCGAGGCAAACAGCGTGAACTGACTGACGGCCAGCACTTCCCCGCCCACATCGAGGACGCTACGGTTCATCACGCCGGCTTCGTCCGCGAAAATTCGCAATCGGGTGAGCTTGGACGACATCCAGGCCAGATCCGCCTCGCCATCGCCGTGCTCCAAACCAGCCAGAACCAGCAGGCCCGGACCGATGGCCCCGGTCACCTTCCCGCCCACCTCGACGCGCGCCGACAGCACGCGCTGCAACACGACTCTCATTTCGAATCCAGCCCCCGAACCGGACGCAGACATTCCTCGACCGCGCGGCCGATAGACAGAATACGCCGATCGCTCAGGACAGGCCCCGCCACCATGAGCCCGACCGGTGCGCTGCCCTGTTCGTGGCAGGGAATGGACAAGGCACAACCGTCAAGGAAGTTGATCATTGTCGGGTTGCGCAGCATCAGTCCGTTGGCACGGAAATACGCCTCGTCGGAAACCGCCAGTTCGGCCACGCTCGGCGCAACCAGCGGAACCGTCGGCATGAGCAGCGCGTCGACGCCGAAAACGGCGGCCTCGACCTCGGCAATCCAGCTGGCACGCGCCTGCAGTACATCGAGCAGATCGGCCGCAGACATGTCCTTGCCGCGTAGAATACGGGACACCACTCGGGGATCGTAGCGGACGGACGAGTTCTCGATCATGTTCCGATGCCAGGCCCACGCCTCGGCCGCGGTAAAGCCACCTTTGGAGTTGATACCGGCCAGGCGGGCAAAGGCTGGCAACGGCATCTCCTGCACCAGCGCCCCGGCCCCGGATAGCGCCGACAGCGCCCGGCCGAAGGCTCCTGCCACTTGTGCATCCATGTGGTCCAGCACGACCGTCCTGGGTACCAGCAGGCGCAGCCCGCGCAACGGGAAAGGCGGCGGGATATCCGCAAACTCGCCGGACAGAACCGCGTCAAGCGCCGCGCAACAAGCCACCGTCGGAGCGATCGGGCCGATCGAGTCGAGATGGGCGGACAGCGGCAGTACACCACGCAATGAGACCCGCCGCGCGGTCGGCTTGAAACCGGTCAGTCCACACAATGCGGAGGGAATCCGGACAGACCCGCCGGTATCCGAGCCGATACCGGCCACCGCCATCCCGTCCGACACGGAAACAGCCGCACCCGACGAAGACCCCCCGGGGATGCGTCCGGTGGCGCGATCCCATGGGTTGAGCGGGGTACCGTAATGCGGATTGAGCCCGAGGCCGGAATAGGCGAACTCGGTCATGTTCGTCCGCCCGATGATGACGGCTCCGGCCGCCTGCAAACGCCTCACCACCTCGGCATCCGCCGTGGCGACAGGCGCCCCCTGGCGAACCACCGAACCGGCCAGCGTCGTCTCGCCAGCCACATCGAACAGATCCTTTATGGAGATGGGCAAGCCTTCCAGGGCGGACCGCGACAGTCCGGCCGAACGAAGCACATCAGAAGCGCGAGCCGCAGCCCGAGCCATGTCCGCATAGACTTTCAGGAAGGCCCGCTTGCCCTCGCCGGACGGAGCTCCGATGCGTTCCAGCGCGTCCTCGACCAGCATTGCGGATGTGGCATGTCCCTCACGCAATGTGGCAGCAAGGTCTGCGATTGATTTCAATGTCGCCATGATCGTCTCGTGGAATAGAATCAAGCCACTTCGGGCAGAACCTCTATCGCATAATTGTGGCACAAGCGGCGTTCCGTTCTCGGGCCGAACAGATCCATGGCGAAGGAACCAGCCGGCCGGATGCTGCCGATGGCACCGACGGTTCCGCAACTCATGGCCAGCACCAACATGGCGGAGAGCGGCTTTCTCCAGCGGCTTCCGCCATGTTCCACATCAAGAAACACGGACCCGGCAACTCATGAAGCGCGGCAGGGCATTCTAAGCCTTGTTTTCCTGGACGAAATTTCCTTGCGTATTTTGAACCGTGATCACGCATCCACGCTCAGCAACTGCGCATTGCGCCTCCGCTTTCAGGAGAACGCCAGATCCCTGTCGAGCAGGTCGGTAACCAGCATTTTTCCGGGCGAATGCGTGATACAGAACTCTGGTTTGGCCTCCATCACCACCGACTGCGGCGTCACGCCGCATGCCCAGAACACGGGAAGTTCGCCTGGCAGCACGGCGACCGCATCGCCGAAATCCGGCTTCTGCAAATCGGCGATGCCGATCAGCGACGGATCACCGAGGTGCACCGGAGCGCCGTGCACCGCGGGAACCCTCGCCGTCACCTGCACCGCACGTATGGCATTGGCCGCTGTCATCGGCCGCATCGAGACCACCATCGGCCCATGGAACACGCCGGCCGGAACGGTGGGGATATTGGTCCGGTACATCGCCACGTTGCGCCCTTCGAGGACGTGGCGCAACGGGATGCCGGCATCGATCAGCGCCTGCTCGAAAGAGAACGAGCAACCGAGGACAAAAGTCACCAGATCGTCCCGCCAGTAGTCGCGAATATCGGTAACTTCGCCCACCATTTCGCCACGCCGCCAGACGCGATAGGCCGGTACGTCGGTTCGGATGTCGAGATCGGCGCCGAGGGTTGGCAATCTCGGGTCTCCTGGCTCGGAAACCCCGAGCAGCGGACAGGGTTTGGGATTGCGCTGGCAGAAACGGAGGAAATCGCCGGCCAGGGAAGCCGGCAGGATCGCCACGTTTCCCTGAACATGGTTAGGAGCCGTGCCGCTGGTGTGCCCGCTCCACTCGCCGGCACGGATGATGCGCCGAGCCTCGATGCCGGTCTTGGCCGAAAGAGAACCTTTCCTGGCGCCCGTTGTGCAAATCGTCATGCGCACGCTCCTCGATTGGATTGAATGGTTGCAGGCAGTATGAAACTGCGCGCGGCACCAAGACAAACGCAAAATTTCGCTGATAGCCATCGATTTTTTTGGAGTTAAAATCATCTGAATCTAATTTTTTTATTTCCGACTACTGCTTTTCCACTGCGGAGCACTACCGTGAATCTGCGATACGTCGAGACTTTCGTCTGGATAACCCGCCTGCAAAGCATCACTCGTACTGCAGAGAAGCTCTTCCTGACACAATCCGCCGTATCCAGCAGGATTTCCGTGCTCGAGGATGAAATCGGCGCCGCGCTCCTGGACCGGCGCGACCGGCAATTTCGCCTCACCCATGCGGGAGAACGTTTCCTGGTTCATGCGGAACGCCTGCTGGCCCTGCAAAGCGAACTGAAAAGGGAACTCGGTGGTCACGATCCCACCCGGTTCTCCCTGCGCATCGGCTCGATCGAAACGATCCTCCACGCCGGGCTTATTCCAACGATGGAATGGGTCAGGCGCAGCAAGCCGAATATCGAGTTCGAACTCAATGTCGAAATAACCCCCGTGCTTTGCCAGCAGCTCTGCCGCGGCGGCCTCGATCTGATATTTTCCGCTGAACCTGCTGTCGGGAAGGGAGTTGCCAGCGAGAAGTTTCCTTCACTGGAAATGGTATTCGTCGGCCCCGCGTCAATGCGTGGGAGCGAAAACCTGAGCATCGATGAACTGTTGAATCGGGAGCTGCTTACATTCCAACGCAACTCTCAGCCCCACCTGGCACTTCTGGAATGTTTGGCAAACGCCGGAATCGCGGGGAAGAGAGTACACACGGTAACGTCCATCTCCGCCTTGGTGAAGCTGGTCGAAAGCGGATTCGGACTCGCCACCCTGCCCAAGGCCGCGGTCAACGAACTGAAGCTTCATCACAGCATCGTCCCCATCAAAACCGCGCTGCAATTGGTACCGCTGCCTCTTTTTTCCAGTTACCTGAATCCCCCAGCCACTCGCGAACTCGAGGAAAGTATTGCCGACGCCTTGGCATTTCTGCGCGAGGCCGTCACCAATACGCGCACCTGTTGAGTATCGCGCGATCAGGTCAACACGGTGATTCCCGGCATCTTGCGCAGCCCGGCCAAGGCTTCGTCGCTCGGGTAAATG